>JBGPGB010000309.1:0-2923 GCA_041483595.1 Nitrosotalea sp. | reverse complement strand
TCTTTAGATGTTATCATCCAGTTTGTCTTTCCTAATTTTGCATTGAACATTTCATCCCAAGAAGCCTTAACAGAGGCCTGATAATGCACCATGTTACTTAGCTCTTCATCAAGTAATGGAGTTGCAGTAGGTTTTCTTGCAAATGTGATCAATTTTTTATCTTTTATCCTGCCAACAAAACGAATGCCAGCATCAATGTTCAGAATAGGGATGCATGGATCTGCTTGGTGTATTCGCTGAGCCAATTGTTCAATAGAGATCTCCAAAGGAAATTTAACTCTATGGTATGATCTAAAAGCAAATCATGACTGATGAAACTGAAAGTGCCATACTAGAAGACATAATAGAAAAGCATCAGATCAACAAAAAAACTACGTCTTTGATTAGACAGTCTCTAAATAGAATAAACGTGATAAACGAGTCAAAAACCTTCAGATACGAGCCTCTTACTAAATTTCAGGAAAGGTTGCCGCAATTAAATAATTTAAAAGAAAAAGCTACCGAGTCATTCAAACCATTTGCTGACAGATATCACATATCCCTTTGCGCATCAATGGGAATTCCCATGATGGAATCCATAACTCAAGCCAAAAAGGAAGGAAATTACGAAGCAATCCACGAGTTATTTGGATTAGCAAATGCAAAGGCGAAAAGGTTTGGTCTTGCTGCACTCCATTCCGGACTACAGGGACAAAAAAATGAGATTCCGCATGAAGGGATAATTTACAATATTGTATTTGATAGAGACTCTCCTTGGACATATAGAAATGAGGCAGAACACATGGAAGAATATGCAAGATACCATTTCAACAGTTACCTCATAAACGAAGTAGAAAATCCAATATCAAATCCATTTGAACCGGTAATTTCACTATACGAACATGGTTCTGCAGATTTCATTTTCATGCAAACAGAAGTTAACACAGTGAGATCTGAAAAATTATGTACGTTTCACACTATCAATATCCCAAACAAGGGAAACGTTCTTGGTGTTCATATGACTGGAGACGAAAAGTTGATACATTATAGAAAGTGGGGAGAGCCGTATTTTACAATTCATCCAGTTGAAGGTCAAGCCAAATTAAAAGTGCTAGGAATAGCAGATCAGAGATTTAGAGCAGACTAGATTTTAACTCAGTCTTTCAGCATCTTTTTTCCAGATTCTGACACCGTCAACGAAGACTTGTTTGGGTTCCTCAAATACAGTATGCCACCTGCCGTCATGAGGGAAGAGTTTGTCCATTTCTTTTATCTTGTCATTTGTTGGAAATACGTTGGTTAATGCCCCCCACTTCATGTTAGCAATTTTAGGCATTATCTCGTTGATGTCTCTCATACTATCACATCATATCAGAACAGGGGATAAAACACTATGCATTAATGGGAAAAAATTGTGATATACTTTCAAGTATTATCAGGGACATTTTTGGACGTGACTGGTTTACGATATCCCTAGTCAATTAATTCCCGTGTAAAGTATGGGTATCATGACAACAATAGTCGGAATCAAAACTAAAGAAGGAGTAGTTCTTGGATCAGATAAAAGAGCAAGCAAAGGTTTTTTCATCGGATCTAAGATAGTACAAAAAATTGCAAGGATAGATGACACTCTGGCTGTTGCAATTGCAGGACAGGTCTCAGATGCAGAATACATAATCAAGGTTGCAAAGGCAGAACGCAGACTCATGGAATTGAGAAGGGGATTCCCCTTGAGCATAAGAGAGTCTTCAAGATTGATTGCAAACATTGCCTATTCTGGTCTTAGGAACTACCAGCCATACTATGTAGAATTACTGGTGGCAGGTGTGGACAGTGAAGGCGCCCATATCTTTGCAGCAGATATGAGCGGTGCAGTCATGGAGGAAGATTTTGCATCTTCGGGTTCTGGCTCGCCTATTGCATATGGTGTCTTGGAAAGCCTGTACAATAAAGACATGACAAATAATCAGGCAAGCGAGATTGCATCACGCGCAGTATCTGCGGCAATGGAAAGAGACCCAGGGTCTGGAAATGGAATAAATATTCTTGCCATACCAAACTTGCAAAAGGAGGCTGTTGCATAAATGTCAGAGGCCAGCCAAAATAGTGGAAGATTTCCATTCTACGGTCCTCAGGGAAGACTAGTACTTGTTGACAGCGCACTCGAAGCTGTAAGTAGAGGTTCAACAACCATTGGAATCAAGACACCAAATTTTGCAATGATTGCAAGTCAGATAAAACCAACACATCCATTGATGGAACCTTCCGAAAAAATATTCCCAATTGATTTTCACATTGGCGCAACAGGCTCTGGATACATTGGAGATATCTTGCAACTAATTGATACATTGCGTCTTGAATCTCAAAAACACAGATTGACGTATGAAACTCCAATTGATGTAGATTCACTTGCAAAGCATCTCAGTAGTTTTCTCCACAACTATACAACATACACAGTAAGACCTCAAGCTGCATCTGTCATAATTTCTGGAGAAGACCAGACTGGGATACAATTGTATCAAATAGATCCAAGTGGGACTTTCTTTAGAGGTTCTGGTTTTGCAATTGGTCAGTCATCGGACATTGCACTTGATGTAATTACAAAAGAGTACAACAAAGACATGAAGCTAGACCAAGCTATAGAACTTGGAAGAAAGGCAATTGAAAAAGCTCTTGGAGACAAGCCCATAGTTGAAACGGGAATAGTTGAACCTGGAAAAGCATTTCGTAAAATACGCACCGGAAATGATTAATTCCAGAATAAACTTTCCAATTTTTTTTCCGTAATTGAACGTTCAATACTATTTCAAAATTTTTTAATTAACTAAAGTAAATCATTTCTTGACTAGAGAAGAACTAAACCATTGAACAATTCACTATGAATCTTGCAGGATTCGAATGTATAATTCAGAAATTATAATCATCTTTAAGATGGATTATAATG
>JBGPGB010000308.1:0-2936 GCA_041483595.1 Nitrosotalea sp. | reverse complement strand
GAATGGGAACAATTCCAGAGATGGCAGGAACGTAGTAAGGAAGTTGAAGAAACTTCTGATGAAATTCTCAATGAGTTTAAAAGCCTCATTGATACGGTTACATCTTCGTACTCAGAGTTTGATGGTGACTTCGACGATTTGCTGGAAAATGTTCGCAAGTTACCAAGAGTAATTCGCTATGTTCGTTGTGGCGAAGAACCACCGATGGACATGGATGATGATAGTCTTTGCTATTTCGATGAGTCTCAACTAATGAATCCTTCGTGGGTAGGAGTTAAGGCCCATGATAGATTTGCCAGAAAGAAAATGAAAGTCACAGTCGTAATTGAGGACATAAGCGATGGCAAACTCTAACGAAGACCTAGAATTGATTGAGTTCACCTTCCGTAGAGACGAATTTAAACCGGGTGAGAAAATATATTCGCCGGACCATGCATTATATGGTACTATAATTGATCGTCATCCATTTATACCTGATTCTTGGATGGCCAACATTACTAAAAATAACAAGAAGTCAACTATCACAATACATAGAGATAAGATTATAAAATGTCCACAGTTATAAAAATACACGAAAAAGAACCAGTCAACACAAGTCAATTCACGTTAGCAAAGTTTCCATTTGAGAAATTTACACCAGTACAAACTAGCCTTCTTGATATTTATAATCAAGAAGCTAATTGTATTGTGGCATCGTCAACCGGCAGTGGTAAAACTGTATGCGCAGAACTATTCATGGCGCATAATGTTCGTGTCAACAAAAAGAAAACAATCTACCTTTCTCCGCTCAAATCTTTATCTCAAGAAAAAATAAATGAATGGTTGCACGACCAACATCACTTTTTTGATTGTAATGTTTCTATCTGCACAGGCGACTATAGAATAACACCAGCCAGAACAAAAGAATTACAAGAAGCAGATATAATTATTATGACTAGTGAAATGTTAAATTCACTATCTAGAAATTATAAAGCAGAAAAGAATGCATGGCTAGAGCAAGTTGGACTTATAGTAATAGATGAAAGTCATCAAATAGGTGATGAAGAAAGAGGCTCACACTTAGAATCTGGCATTATGAAATTCTCTGAAATGAACCCTGCCAAATATGTCATGCTCTCTGCAACAATGCCAAACGTTGATGAAGTAGGCAAATGGGTAAATCACCTTAACGGCAAACCAACATATTTAATGGAATCCACGTTCAGACAGTGTGCCCTTAATATACACTACGAACCATATTGGGATGAACCTTCTAGTTACGAAGAAACTGAACGAAGGAAAGTTCATCTAGCTGTTCAACTTGTTAAGAAATATCCAGAAGATAAGTTCATATGCTTTATTCATGGTAAGCGTATTGGTGCAACACTAATGCGATTCCTAGAATCAGCAGGTGTTCGCTGTGAATATCATAATGCAAATATCGACAAAGATAAAAGATTAAAGATAGAAAAAGACTTTAGAGAAGACCCCGCTCTTCGTGTTGTCGTAGCAACCTCTGGACTAAGCCAAGGTCTTAATATGCCCGCCAGAAGAGTTATAGTTCTGGGTGTTCATAGAGGGCTATCAGAAGTTAAAACTCAAGAAATCATACAAGAATGCGGAAGGGCAGGTAGACCATCTTACGATAAAGAAGGCGATGCTTATATTTTACTTCCTAGAAGAAAATTTGAACAGCATAAGAAACGATTACTTGAACCAGTGTATATCCAAAGTCAAATGTTAAATGATAAAGTTTTAGCATTTCATATTGTTAGTGAAATACACCATAGAGCCATTAAGACCATTGATGATGTCTATAAGTGGTACGGCAGAACACTAGCTCATTTCCAAAAACAACAATTAGACATTGAGCGTGTTGAACAAATAATGAAGAATCTAATCTATTCTGGTTGTATTAGAGTAGAGGATGGAGAATACAGCACAACTCCAATTGGCACGGTTGCTAGTATGTTTTACTATAGTCCATTTGATGTTGCTGATCTGAATAAAAACTTTAGTAATCTATTCAAGGTAGGAATGGCTGATTCTGACAACTGGTTAGCAATGGCTCTTGGTAATATAGAAACTCACAGGCTTGCTATTGTAAACACAGTAGAAAAAGAAGAACTTGATGGTTTTATAAATGAAGTCTTCAATGATAAAATAGAAAGAACTCTATGTCCAAGATCGTTCACAATGGGCGCAATGAGAGCAGGATATTGTTATAAACAATTACTTGAAGGATTCTATTCAAAGAACCTTAGCAATATGATGAAGCAACTTCAAATGGATTTTGGAAGAACCGCAGAGATATTAGGAGCAATTGACACAATGGGCAGCAAGTGGGGAGAAACACAATTCTTTAAAGACTTGAGCCTAAGAATTGCCTACGGAGTCCCACCAGAGTTAGTAGATTTAACTAAGATAAAAGGCATTGGTAAAGTTAAAGCTGGCAAGTTGTTTAATGCTGGACTTAAATCACCTAAAGACCTTACTGTTGAAGGCGTTACAAGAGCCTTAAAATGCTCTAAAAAGGTCGCAGAAGAGATTGTCGGTGATGCTAAGAAGAATAAACCTGATATAATCTACTAATCATTTTCTTTTGCTTGTCAGGCGATAGAATGGACCAATAGTTTCCAAAGTGAGACTTAAAATCATCTAGTAGCTCTTGGAAAGTAGGAAATTGACCCTTTAGAGCCTTACGTGCTTTAGTTAAAAACCATGCATTTGTTTCTATATCATTATTCATATAGACTTTGTTATAGATGGCGTTTAGGTTTTTAGGGTCTATTTTAACTTCTTTATTAAGTCTAGTGTTTGTACTTTGTGAAACTGTATTCCACTTAGGACCAAGTTTAATATGATCTAGCAAATGTATGATTTCATGGAATAATGTAGATAAGTAATCCTCTTTTTTACTTTCAAACACCTGCATCATTTTCGCATGAACTTCTTTT
>JBGPGB010000307.1:0-2943 GCA_041483595.1 Nitrosotalea sp. | reverse complement strand
CTTGTCATTTTTGTATATTGGTAAACTTACGCCTTTAGTATGGAAGTAAAAACAATAAAAGTCTTCCTGTTTAGATAGTTCATGGAGTTTTTCTATGGTAGGATGCTCATAGTCAAGTAGATTGTCGCTTATATGGATTGGGATTATTCTAGGATGAAGCTGGGGGATTTTATCATACTCTTCCTTCGGTCCTACGGCACAAAGATAGACAAGTGACTCAGTACCACTACGTCCAGAGTTTATTAGACTAGATTTCTGTAGTTTAGCTACTTGATTTTTTAATAAAGAAAGCCAATCACACATCATTGCCACATGATAAAATCCAACTGCTTTTCTCATACTTTTTTTATTGATTTAATTGCTTTATCATTAAACAAAATAACTTCTCTGCCATTCCTAACGCCGCTATAACCTTTTGCTAAAGCGTATTTGGTCATAAGGTTATTTTTATATCCAAAGGACATCCATTGAAAATGTGGGTCTAGCTCAGATAAGTCTTTGTCAGTGATATTGCCTGTATCTATGACTTTTGAATCATCAATCTCTACAGCCAATATAACTTTCTTGTTTCCGTCAAAGTTGGTAAAATAAGATAAGGACGGAGATAGGTAAAACCCTACAAACATACCTGATTTATATTTTGTAGGATCAATACCATTAGCCAAAATTGAAGCAGCGTTTTCTTCTGATGTCCCATGATAATAGGTACTTTCAGAAAGTTTTACCATTTGGTAGAAGGAATACATTAGTCCTCCGAAAGAGATTTCTTGAAGTTATCTGCTTCTAGTTTCTTAATGTGACCACGAAGCATATCTCCATCCAGACCTTCCTTTTCAGCAACTTCATTACCATTAATTTGCAGTTGGTAATCAATTAACTTTTCAATCATGCCCTTATCAAGTTTATTGAGCTTTGCCCAGTCAACCATTTGTCTCTTGGTTAAACTGGTGTTAATTAGCTCACGCTTAAAATCATAAACATAATCAGGAGCAAACCACAAAAGATTAATCAAATAGACAGCATCCTTAATCTCTCTATCAGTATACTTCAACTCTTTAAGACATTTAACCAACTTTGCTGGCTTGTTCTTCTTTAGAAGAAACGCTAGAACAATAACACGGTTCTTGCATGTTGGACAATCTGGAATATCATCAGAAATTTCTAGACCTGGAAACACCTTGCTCAATAGTCCGCTTTCACTATAAGAAGTGATATATCGCTTTACATTACTATGAGCATGTTCTAGACCCTTCAAAAATTCTTCACGAATCTTTTCTGGTGGAGTGTCTTCATCATCACCAGCGACCTTATGTAGTGACTTTTTAGTATCATCATCAATCCTACCATTTGGCACAGTATTCATAAATCTCATCATGCGGTACTTGCCAACGCCTTTAAGTTTGTCTTCGCCTTTTCCAATAGGCTTAATTTCGCCGTCTTTCAAATGTCTAATACCGCCACAATGGTCAATAATCTTGTTGCCTATAATGTCATAGTACAAAGCGTTAATGGTAAAATCTCGTTTGTCACAATCTTCACCAGGATTAGTTGTAAAGACATCTCCATTTTCTTCTGGATTGTTTGACTTCTTGCTTAGGGTATGAATCTCATAATCTTCACCATCTAGTGAAACCCAAGTAATGCCTTTCTTTTCATCTTGTTTTTTAACTTGTACAGATGGTTTGCAAGCCTTTAGAATATGTACAACTTCTTCTGGATGCGCATCTGTAGCTAAGTCGTAATTCTTTGGAGTATGACCCAAAAGATAATCACGAACTGCGCCGCCAACAATAAATAGTTTTTTAGACTTTAACGTAACGTCTTTCTCTCCACCAGCTTTAGGATCAATTTCCTTGCCGATAGCTACTTCTTTGGCCTTCTTAAAAGCCTCAGCAAGACGCTTAATTCCGTCCGGGAATTTCATTGGAGGTTCAGCTTTGATTTCGTGTGGCTGGTCCAAATCAACTTGATTTTCTGTATTTTCCTTGTATTTAACAAAGGAACCAAAGGCATATTTGATGGTGTTAGGATTCATAAACTTATATATTGACTTTTTTTACATTTTCAGTATACTTATATGTAGGTTTTAATTTCATAAAGGAGATTTCTATGAAAAACTACAATTTATTCAGTTCCAAGTCCAATTACGCTGCTCACTGTCTTTGACGAGTTAATCGTAGAGCTTCACTTCGGAGAAGGCGGCGACGATTCTAAACTTTTTGTTGGCGATTTAAGTAACACGTATATAAAGTATGGTCAGAGTAAAGGATTCGTTTCTGAGGTTCTTTCCTCGGAATATGGCCATAGTATACTAAAGTTTAGGGGCAAAAATGCCTCTCATGCTTTCCGTTATGAATCAGGTCAACACATTGTTCAAAGAGTACCACCAACTGAGTCTAAAGGGCGTCGTCAAACGTCTGTAATTTCTGTTGCTGTTTTGCCTATGCCTCCAATTTTATCAAAGGACATGATCCCTGATAAAGATTTAGAGATTATAGCACAAACAGGCAAGCAGGGTGCAGGTGGTCAAAATGTTAACAAAGTAGCTTCTGCTATTAGGTGTGTCTATAAGCCAGACCCATCCATTCGTGTTTTTATCAATGGACGTGACCAACATAAAAACAAACAAGAAGCGATAAAGATTATCAATGCCAAAGTTAAAGCCAAAAGAGATGGCCAACAAACTTCGGCTTATAACTCTATGCGCAAGGAAATTCTTGGGAATGGTGGAAGAGGTTCTAAAATAAGGACATATAACTTTATGGAACACAGAGTAACAGATCATAGGCTAGGAATAAAAACGCATAATATTGATGACATTATGCGTGGTAAACTGGATATATTCTACGCTTAACCTCTAGCGTAGTTTTCTATTCCACCATAGGATGGGCTGTTCAATGGACGAACGGCCCATTGATGGTAATTAGCTGGTGGTGTAGGTCT
>JBGPGB010000306.1:0-2949 GCA_041483595.1 Nitrosotalea sp. | reverse complement strand
TTCCTAAATTAAAATCCATAATTGTAAAATTACCATATTAAAAATACACAAATCATTCATCTACTGATTATCAATCATGATATGTCTCTAATTGTATGGTAGAACGTATTATCTTGAATTTGATTCTCAATTTTGATATTCTTATTGCATACATAATATGTCAAATAACAAACCATGTTTATGATAAAACAGTACGTGTGGATAGGAATTGTAGTTGGAGTGTTTGTTGTAGGGATAGGAATGAGTTATGCAGTTTTCATCAACACTTACAATCCATACGCAATGATGATGGGAAACCCAGCCATGTTCAATCAGATGATGAGCAAAAACCCGCAAATGATGAATCAATGGATGGGTGGCATGATGAACGATCCACAGCTAAGACAGCAAATGTACAATCAGATGTTTACAAATGGACAATTTATGCAAAACATGATGTCAAACCCTGGATTTAATCAACAGTGGATGAATAATATGATGTCAAACCCACAAATGATGAACCAATGGATGGGTAACGTGACGCAGAGTCCCAAATTCATGAATCAGTGGATGGGTGGCATGATGTCAAACCAACAATTCGGACAGCAATACATGGGTCCATGGACAATGATGCAAAACCCACAATATCGTGGTATGATGAGCCCATTAAATACACAGAACTTTAATCCGTATGCACATTCTACAGTAGATACTAGTAAGATCTCAATAGTAAAAGATTCATGGAGAACCGATATAACAGAATTTTATTCTCCAACGGTAGCACGTGTACCTGTTGGAACCACAGTTACATGGACAAATGATGATAGTATAATACATACGGTAACTGATGTAAATGGTTTATTTGATTCAGGGGTGATACAACCTGATACAATTTGGCAATACACGTTCAACACCAAAGGAACTATCAACTACTTTTGTACCATTCATCCTTGGATGAAAGGCGAAGTTATAGTTCAATAGTTATTACAGAAATAATACATCTACAAGAAATCAGTGTTTGAAGACAAACTTTCTGACTAGCATTGAATTTCCAAAAACCGATGAATCGCTTATTATCCATCCAAGTGCTGCAAGTCCTGGAGTGAGTGCAAGGGAATTTGTAATGCCGTAAAACAGTCCAGCGGCGAGAGATATTGCTATAGAGTTGTAGGTAAACGAAATTGCCAAGTTCTGTTTGATCTTCATTAGCGAGTATTTTCCTATCTTCAGTGCATAAATTACATCATGCAGATCACTTTTCATTAGTATAACATGGCCTGACGCCATGGCAATGTCTGTCCCTGAACCTATTGCTATTCCTACATCAGCTTGCGTCAGTGCCGGTGCGTCGTTTATGCCATCTCCTACCATTGCCACCTTCCTTCCTCTACTCTGAATCTTTTTGATTTCTTCTGATTTTCTTTCAGGTAGTGCACGAGCTAAAACATTTTTTATTCCAAGATTTTGAGCGATTGCGTTTGCAGTTCTTTCATTGTCTCCGCTCATAAGTATAACTTCTTTATTCATTTTTTTGAGCTCATCTACAACATGTTTTGAATTTTCCCTTAGTGTGTCTGCAACTGCTATCACTCCTGCCAATTCGTCATCTACATAGACGGTTACCACAGTTTTTCCCTCAGACTCTAATTCAGATATTTTCTGTTTGATTTTTTCTGGAATCTGACCATTGATGACTTCTGGATTGCCAACAAAGATTCGCTTTTCCAAGTAATTAGCTACAACACCGTGACCTGACATTGCTGTGAATTGAGACAACTCGAGGGGGGAGATGACCATCTCTGATGCTTTGATGATAATAGCACGTGCTATTGGATGTTCAGATCTAGTCTCGGCAGAAGATGCCAGCTGTATAACCTTAAACTCATCGTAACCATCTTTTGGAATAATATCTGTGACCTCGGGGCGTCCCCTTGTAAGAGTGCCAGTCTTGTCAAATACTATGGTGTCAACCGATGCCAGTCTCTCGAGATATTTTCCTCCTTTAATCAGTATGCCATTTCTCGCAGCCTTGTCTATTCCAATGGATACGACCATTGGAGTAGCTATCCCCAATGCACATGGACAGGCTACCACAACTACAGTGGCAAAAACCGTCAAAGCCATTGCAAAATCTGTTTTTGTAAAAAACCAAAAGAGGGATGACGCAATTGCAATGAAAAGTACAATAGGTATGAAATACCGGACTGCTCTGTCTGCAATTCTTTGAACAGATGCCTTTGATGTCCTTGCCTTTTCAACCATCTCAATTATACTTGCAAGTACGGTATCATTTCCTACACTTGTTGCTTCAAATCTGAGATAGCCATTCTTGTTTATGGTACCACCTACAACCTTGTCGTCAACCTTCTTGTCAACAGGTATGGATTCTCCTGTTATCATTGATTCATCTACATACGATTGACCGTATACCACTATGCCATCTGCGGCTATCTTCTCTCCTGGTTTGACTATGACGATCTCGCCCACTCTTATGCTATCTACATCAACAGTTTCTTCCTTGCCATTTCTGATCACTACAGCAGTCTTTGGTTTTAGAGCAAGAAGATCTTTTATTGCATTTGATGTTGTCTGTCTTACTCTACTTTCTAGATATTCACCTATTGTGAATATCGTCAATACCGAAGATGATGCTTCAAAAAATAGAGCATGCTGTCCCATGATTGTTGTGACAAGACTGTAGAAATAGGCGATGCTTGTACTTAGAACAACTAGGATATCCGTAGTAAGACCGTGTCTGTGTTTTATTGCCTTGTAAAATCTGACATAAAATGGCTTGCCAAGCAAGAACTGGATTGGAGTGGCAAGAGCTAAGAGGATGTAATCTGTAAATGCAAGATCATGTAACGTTTCAAGTATGACTATTGGTATGGTCAAGACAAGACCTAAAACTATGAGAAATTTTGTCTTACCACGTTCTTCTGTTCCCTCTTCTGAAGAAGACCCGCAGCT
>JBGPGB010000305.1:0-2955 GCA_041483595.1 Nitrosotalea sp. | reverse complement strand
CCCCCCAGTAAACTTGATTCCTATCCTGTCACCAGATGCTATTTGATAGGTCTGTCCTGTAGGCAGTGAAAAGGTGTAATCAACAGATGATGTAGTAAGCGTGGATACATCCATAGTTCCAAATGATTTCTTGACAGAGAGATCTGTATTGAATACACCTATTGTAGCAGTGCCAGCTGGAACACCTGTTTTCTTTAACTTAACTACAATTGTATCTATATTTTTCCCAACAAGTGCTGATGTTGGACTAACAAACTCTGCATGAATCTGTTTTGCAGAATAAAGGGGCTGTCCAGATGAAGCTACTGTATCACTCATGATATTTGTTGTCGAACCTGTTCCAACTACTAAAACAGTTCTTGTTACCTGCGCTGCAGCATTTCCTGCCTTGTCTGAAACATTATAGGTTACTGGATAAGTGCCAGGTACTGATGTGTTGATTGGTAGTCCTCCTGTTGCTATTTTTGATGTAATAATGCCATCAACATTGTCAGTTGCAGTTGCACCGGCATCGGAGTAGGAGGAACCCTGTTGTACTGTAACTGGACTTGGTCCATTTCGAGTTATGACAGGAGCTATTGTGTCAATTGTATATGCAGCAGTAGCTACAGGTCCCGAAGTACCATTTGAAAATACGCCAAAGAATTTTATGGTCATATTGGAATTTACCGGAATTGGATTCTTGTATATTGCACTAGATATTGTAGGTGGATTGCCATCAATGGTATAATAGATATTTGTAGGATCACTTGAAGACAAAGTTACTGCTTGAATAGTTTTGTACGGGATGGCACTACCTGGCGGTGTTGCAGTTACAGTCAGTTGAGCAAATGAGGCAATAGTTACTTTCTGAATTGCTGTTTTAGAGTTGCCAGAGTGATCGGTGGCAGTCCATGTTACAAGAGTAACACCGCTCTTGAATCCAGCAATTGGATGGTCATTAGTTACAAGCGGTGAAAGATCTGCATTATCGGTGACCGTTGGTGTTCCAAGAGTAACATTAGTAAACGTACCAGATTGAGATGCGGTGATATTTGCCGGTGGCGTTATAGTAGGTGAGGTACTGTCAGCACCGTTAACTGAAATATTAAATGAAGCGATTCCTGTATTTCCTTGACTGTCTGTTGTAGCGCAAATAACTGGCGTATTTCCAATAGGAAATAATGAACTTGATATAGGATTGCAAGAAATTGTGGAGACGGGTACTCCGTTGTTTGTGGCAGTAACCGCATATCCTATGTTAGCGCCGTTATTGCCTATGGCAGATTGATAAACAACATTTGTTGTATTAAATTTAAATTGATTTACTGTAGCGTTAGCTTGGATTGGGGAAAAAATAATTGACATTAAAACTAGAACGCTCAGGCAAATTAGAAACTCCGGTCTATCTGACGCTAGGCACTTTAATCTTTTCTTCATTGTTTCACTTAAAGTGACAATAATTATTATTTAATGATGTTCTTTCAAAAATGAAAATACAATCTAACTTATCAAATATAAAAAATGATTTCATGAAAGAAAGCATCAAGAAAAAATTGAACTCTATTCTCCTTTGTCAGAAATACCATCGGATCGATCACTATAGAAAACTCTGGTAACAAGGCAATCTATTAAAATCACTAAAACATCATCATTCAGATTATCTACTGGCAATTTTTTATAAGAATAAATTTTCGTTATACGGCATTTTTTTACAAGATATCAAGGATCCAAGAAAATACTCTATTGAAAATAAAATACCAAGTTTTTAATTTAGAATCAAAAATTCAGGCTAGTCTCAGATCAGAAGTTATAATTCAATACTCTAAATTTTTTAAAGAATAAATACTTTATTCTAGATCTGTTCTTTACGGTAAATGAATAATACAAAATTAACAGTTTTGCTAATAGCGATAGCCATAGTGGTAATCGTGCCTTTTTTCTTTCTCGTACCCCAAACGCTCAATAACAAAAATGTCACAAGCAATAGTACTGTAAACGATAATCATGAAAATCATAACAGCCATGTACTGTTTGCAACTGCTAACCCAAATGAAAAGCCAGTAGAGGTTGCTCATTTTTTCAACTCTAGAGTAAGGGCTGGAGATGCATTAGGTGATGTCAGATCTTTCATAGTTGATGAAAATTATGTAGATGCAGACCATAACTGCGAATTCTGTACTCGTTTTGAATATACACCTGGCGATACAGGTATAGCTGGATTTGCTTACATGGACGAGAAAGGATTTGATCTTACTAATGCTAAGAGAGTTGCTTTCTATGTAACTGGATTGTCAGGCGATGCGGAAATAAAATTCATGGTAGCAGGGAAGGACTCTAATACTAACATGTCTGACACAGGAATTTTCAAAAATCAAAAATTTGCCAAAACTACTAAAAGTTTTTCTTTGAGTAAGTTTGCGCAAGTCATACAAATAGATGTCAGCAATACCGATTTAAAGGATATCACTTATCCGTTTGCTTTGGAGATAACAAAGGGTAAAGATCCAGGGAAAATAATTTTCTATGTGAATATGGTTTTTTATGACACCAAAACTGCATACAATCCAGTTCCTACTGATAGCAACTAAATCAAATACAAGAGTTAACAAACTTTTGTAAAACCCATCCAAAATTGATCATTTTGTAGATCACAGTATAAGGTCAGATCCATTTGACATGAACGCTGTTCTATCAAATGGAATTATCTTGATATGTAAGAATGACCTGTATAATTTTGCAGATAATCAAAAGAATCAACTCGAATTCGGCATCCGAAGTGGGATGTATCGTCAGTCATTTGTAAAGCTCGTGCTGCATCTTCAAAAGTCGACATTTGAACAATGGCGAAAAATTTGGTGCCTTTATTGTTTAATGTAATGTAAGCACTTTCAACTGTTCCACAGCGCGAAAAAACTTCAACAATCTAAATCGAGGAAAAATAAATCATAAAAATTAATAAAAGAACTTCTTTTT
>JBGPGB010000304.1:0-2956 GCA_041483595.1 Nitrosotalea sp. | reverse complement strand
CAACTCCAAGAATGCCTCCGACAATAGCACAATTTGTATCAACATCTCCAAACGCCATTGATGTCTCAATGATGGACCGTTCATACATTTCCTCAAGTGTATAAGTCTTGAGTGCTTTATGTGCTAACCAACAACAAAGAGGAACTGTGTCTTGACATGTTACGTGTGTTCCGTTGCCAAGAACTTCACGAGCTTTCCCAATTGGGGCATCCAAAGAGAGTTGCTTTGCTCGCTCAATACCATTTCTGACTTCCCCATCGGGCACAGAGAAATAGACTGTATTCAACAAGTCACTGTCCTCAAGTTTTGATCCCCACTGAGCCAGCCTCGTCACATAGTAAGATGCCACGGATATAGCAATAGCGCCAGCTACACCTTCAGGATGACAATGTGTCACTTCAGCAGAGAGGGTGGTGATTTCACGCAATTCACTTAAGTTCTTCTTCCCGGCAAAAAATGCTCCAAGAGGGGCAACCCGCATTGCAGAACCATTCCCACAAGAACCTTCTTTAACTTTGCCAATCTGCTCGGCACGTTGAGAGTTCAATGAACGATTGACAGCAGACATGGCAGTTCTAATATTTTCTCCCGTTGACAAACTGTGAACCAGACTATCAATATGAGAAGGCATTCCTTCAGACTTTTTGATAATTTTGTTGGCATCTTTCCAAGGGACTCCTTCGTAAATGTCTCGCAAAACCTTGCGAGTATTAAGACCATACCCATAGATTTCTCCGTCGGGATCACGGTCCATATAACGGGTTGCAAATTCTAATGCGAGTTTGTCTTGAATAATGTCTCCATTAGTCAAGAGATGATTGTAAAGTACTATGGCTTCTTCAGTATCGTCGGAGTATTGGAAATTATTGGAGAACTGATTGAGTTGACTTCCAAATTTTGCCAAACCTCCCTCGAGGGCTTTAAGAATGTCGTGTACGAAGTATAGTTGTCCAAGATTACCTATGCAATCTCCGACCCATACTCCTTCAAGTGATTTTTTTGCGTAGTCGGTCATAATGTGTATGTGTTTGTGTTTATTATAACTCTTTTTTGGAAACTTCAAGATCTGATTCAATTTGTTTAGCCAGTTCCTTAAGTTTCTCTTCCCATCTGGGTTTTTGTCTTTGTAATGCCCGAAGGCGAACCTGATCGTGGCGTTGACAAATGTCTTCCCGTGGATTCCGTGGAGGCTTGAAATTTTCAATTTCTTCCTCCAGTTGCTCAATCTGTGAACAGATTGTAGCAAAATGTTTCTTGAGTCGTTGATAATCATCAACTCTCTCAATTCGAGTAAACGTTTTATGCCACTCGTGAAGTTGTATCTGAGTGGGCATACTATTAACGTCGGTTTTCTACGAAGGCGTAAAACTTCTTGGCCAAGGCAACAACATCGTCATCTGTCGCATTTTTATGTTTATCGGTCTTTGACCAATCAATAGCCATTTGGAGAACATCGGCACGAATTTCATACGCATTTCTTCCACTTTGTTTTGGAGGAGCATATTGCTTTTCTTCGGTATCCTCCGTCTTTCTATCTCGTGGCTCAATTCCACCAAGTTTTTGGATGTCACGCTTGTTCAAATAAACTTTGCCTCCGATTGAAATCTTTTCTCCAACATTTTCTACAGGGACATCGCCTGTATCTTTCAAGTCAGTTGGACGAGGGTGGGCAACAGTGTTGAATAAAGTTAAAGTAATATTTTTGTTATCTTGGGGGTTGAAGATAAGTACGAAATCTTTGTTCTCATCAAATTTTACATCAAATCCGCTAAGATCTATTTCTTCTGGAAGAAGGCTTCTGATGAGAGTTTGATCTACTGATGGGATACTTCTCATATTTACAACTGCCACTTTTTTCATTGAAAGTAAAACACAAAGAACCATTGAACCTTCGTAGGACATGTGCTTTGGATAGTTGGCAACTTTCTCTTTGAAAGAATGCATCATCTGCTTAACTTCTTCCAGTTTCTTATTCGCCACGATTTCCGAATTTCTTCGCTGAACTTCTTTTTCAACTAGAGTATTGACTTGTTCGGAAACGTATTTTTTGCCGCTGGCGACCATTTCTTTTTCCACTTCATCAAAAGTCCATTTTTCTATTCGTGCGGGGAAAGATTGGGGGAGTTGTGGGGCTGGTTGGGGGGAGGATTTTACGTCATTTCCGCCAAAACCAATGCCTTCTTCGAGGATTGCGCTCATTGTGACCTTTCTGTGTATGTGTTTGTGCCAACTAAATTGTTGACAACTGTGTTCATAACATATGTATTCACGTATTTACAAAAAAGACAATATAAATAAATGTGGAAGAAGTTATAATTACATTTTAGATGAGTTTTTACATATTTATTGTACATGAGTTTACCAACAATTGAAACCAAATGTGATTGGTGTAAAAATCCTTATACCAAGTTAAGATGTGAATATCGTCGTTCCCGTAAATTGGGAAGACCACAATTTTGTTCTATGAAATGTTCGACAGAACACCGAGACGATAAACTTGGGAAAGAAGGATGGAAAAAGATTCACAGTTATCTAATCAAAGAAAATTCCGTATTCCTTCAGATGTTACGAACAGCAAAGAATAAATGTCAACAGAGGCATAAAGACATTGACATAGATGTGGATTACCTTGAAAAATTGTGGAGTAACCAAAAGGGCATCTGTCCCTATACTGGAATACAAATGACTCTTCCTGAAAGTGGAAAGGAATATAGTAAGCAATACTCTCTTGAAAAGGCCAGCCTTGATAGAATTGACTCGTCCAAAGGATATGTAAAAGGAAATGTTGAATTTGTTTGTTTGGCAATGAATTATGCCAAAAACAATCGTTCACAGGAAGAAATGAAACTATTTATAGAAAAGGTCATATCCAATGGAACAAAAATCGTTCAACACACTTCAAGGTAATTTCCGCAAGTTTTTGACGGGAAAATTACATACTTCCTCAAATAAAACT
>JBGPGB010000303.1:0-2967 GCA_041483595.1 Nitrosotalea sp. | reverse complement strand
TTTACACTGATGAAATTCCTTCTGCAATAATTCTTGAAGCAAGATGAGATGTTCTATCCATTATATCATAATTTGGACATACTTCCATTATGTCAAATCCAAGTATGCCTTGTTTTACAATAGATTTGAGAAGAAGAGTTGCCTCTATGTTTCTTAGTCCTAATGGGACAGGAACAGAAACTCCAGGTGCAAAAGCTGGATCAATTACATCCATATCTATTGAAACATAGACATTCTTGCCAATTCTGTCAAGAATTGTTTCTTCCGTTTTAATTATCCCGTCTCGAATTATATCAAACGGAGTGATTATAGGTAATCTATGTTTTTTGATATTATCTATTTCTTCTTTCTCAGGTGTTCTAATTCCAATCTGAATACTTGACTTTATATCGATATATTGTAAAACATCCTGAAATACTGAACCATAGTAACCTTGGACTGAACTTATAAAATCTGGATGAGCGTCAAAGTATACTAATGATATCAGCCCATGTTTTTTTGAAATTGATTTAATTATCTCAGCTGATATGGAATGGTCCCCTCCAATCGATATGGGAATTTTTGATTTTGAAATTATCTTGTCTATTATCTCTCCTATTTTATTACGTTTCACATTTCCATAGTCGTAAACTTTCTTGGTGATTCCACCTAACGGTAGACCAAGCGAAATCTCATTTTCACGTTTGTAGGTATCTCTAATTGATGATATTTCTCTTATTTTATGTGGCGCCTCTGATGTGCCCTTTCGAAGTGCATGCGATTTTGATTCATCTGGAATGCCAACGATTACTATGTCCGCCTCTTCAAAATTATCCGTGTTTGCCCAACAAATTTTCATTCTTTCTTTGTGATTTCATGATTATTAAAAATTCATTATATACAGTTATACCCGATCCATATTTTGTATCTGAAATACAAGGCTAAAAAACAAGTTATCTTAGGTTTTATTATTAAAGCTGATAAAACATTATTATAACGAATTTTGAAACCGTTGTTATATGAATCAAAGATATGGAAAAACACTTCTGAGAAGATTACTTTTGCCACACTTGTTGGAGATAACGGCTGGAATTCTAGTAGGAACTAGTCTGATTCTCATATCTCACAAATAACCTCATGCAAAATTTTGCTCAATTATTTCTACTCTTTATTGTTCATATGTAATGTCACCTGCTAATAGGCGCTGGATTTTACGCTTGTTCAATAAAAGAAGTGCACCAGTTTCATCAATTCCTACTACCTTGCCTTTTAACAGTCCTGTTGTCGTGGTAGCGATAATATTCTTTCCAATGGTTGAAGATCTCTTTATCCATTCTTTTCGAATCTCCTCAATTGAGTTTGTCATGACTTTGTTGTATATCTGTTCGAGTTCAAACATGAACTGTTGTACCAATTCTACAGGCTTGTCTTCTTGATTTTCTTTTACTAGTGTAGTAATACCATAATTTCCTTGACCTTTCTTGATTAATTTTGATATCTTTTTTGGTTGGACTCTGAAGTTGATGCCTACGCCTATTGCAAGATAATTTATTTTATTTGATTCTATAGATGCATCAATTAGAATACCTGCAACTTTTTTTTCATTTAAAGTTAGATCATTTGGCCATTTTAATTCTGGTTTTAATTTAAGTATTTTTTCTATGGAAATAGCTAGTGCAAGAGAAGTAGCCATTGGAAATAATGAAATTTGTGATATCTCAAAGTTTGGTCTTAAAATAATAGATAACCATATTCCGCCCTCTGGAGAAATCCACTTTCGATTTAGTCTACCCCTTCCATTAGTCTGTCTTGCTGCTATTACGACAGACCCGTTTTCATGTGGCTTCTGAGATAATTGTAAGGCAAAATTTTGAGTCGAATCAATTGTATCAAAATAATATACTTTTCTTCCAATTATATCAGTTTGAAGACCATCTAAAATTTCCCATGGTAAAAGAAGCGTAGTGTTCGAATGTAATTTGTAACCTGTCTTTGGTTTTGATTCTATCATATACCCAAGCGACCGAAGTTTTTTTATATTCTTCCAAATTGCTGCCCTGCTAAGGTTGAGTGATTTACTTAGTTTTTCTCCAGATACAAATTCTGACCTATGTGACTTTAACAAAGTGACTATCTTATCTAACGGTGTTTCCTCAAACGATGTATACATGTGTAAATAACTATGATTCTAGGTTCCTATATGAATACATTATTCATTCAAAATTTTTTTTATGTTCTCTTCAAGAAAATCGTTAGTTCCAAACGCAACATCTCGCAGTATTCCTTTCTTGTCTACTAGAATAGTTGATGGTGTACCGCGTAGAGTAAATTCTTCAAAAGTCTGTGCAGAATATTCTTTGCTTTTAAGATATTGTTTGACTCTTTCGATAACCTCAGATTTTTGATCCTCACTGTATGATTCAAATCCTGGAACGTTGGCTGTTATGATTTCATCTATTCGAGACTTACTTGGAGGTCCCTCCTCCTTCTTAAGTAAGTCCATGCCAACAGGAAAAGGGATCTTGTAGGGGAGTTTATTTCCATCAACTAGTTGGCCGTATTGACTTAGTGCTTTTAGAGTTTCACCCATCACTTCACCCTTTGTAAGTAATAATTCTAAATTCTCAATTGTATTCTTGTCAAAATCCTCAAATGCTGTTGCTAGTCCTAGAACAGTAACACCTTCTTTTCGATATTTCTTATATATGTCAATTGCTTGAGGAATTCCATAAATGAAACACCCAGGGCAATTAACCTGAAATACTTCAACTAGTACTACATTGTCTTTCTCTTTATCAATATTTGTTGGTAATCCTTGCACCCATTTTGACACACCAATGTTTGGTGCCTTTGAGCCTATGTTTACTACCATTTTGATTTCTAATTGGAGATATTCTGTATCTATTTGTTTGGTCATGGTAATGGCAGAATATGGATTGTGCACATGTATGAGCCAGAAAAAATCTCACAAATGATTCGTAATTCTTT
>JBGPGB010000302.1:0-2971 GCA_041483595.1 Nitrosotalea sp. | reverse complement strand
CCTTTGTAACGGGATTCAAATGCGCAAGATAGATTGCAATTGTCAACTAGCTTCTGTATTTTTATGTCATATTTCAATCATTTATTCAGAATCACAATGATACTCTCAAGAATATAGGGACGATGGGACTTGAACCCACGACATCCAGCGCCCGAGGCTGGCAGTCTACCAAGCTAACCTACGTCCCTATAGATTCGCCAAGGTAACAGAATATTATTCTTTCAAAGAGAGTTTTTTCTAGCCGTATGATTCGAATTTTATTTCAAAGCTCTTATCTTCTCTTTTACTTCTTTCCGTGACAAAGCCTTTTGGTGTCAGAACGTCCAAACACCCATCGATGGTTCCTTGCCAACCACAAATGAAAAAGACTGTATTGTCTTTTGTGATTTTCTCACCCACTAGTTTTTCAAGTGGAGACGTTTCACCATCTTTTGACTGCAAGAAACCCTCTACTCTACCTTTGTGACCACTCCAGGTTCTGTTAAACCATTCTTCTGGCCTGCTAATGGTACCCCTGTATCTGAAATTCCATTTGTCTTTACCTCTATCAAGACTTTCCTCTTCCAGTCGAGTTAACTCTTCCCTGTATCCTAATTCATCAACATAGCTAGCTCCATGAAATACTACAATTTCTCTTTTACTTCCTACTGCATGAAGATGTTTTGCATAACTTAAGAATGGTGCGAGGCCTGTACCACCACCTAAGCAAACTATTCTTCTGTTATCTGGTTCTCCATCTAGTTTCTTTTCTTCTATAGTAAAAGGACCAGTTGGTTTTAGCCAAATTATTTCATCTCCTTCTTTTGCACTGAACAAAACTGTAGTAAGACGTCCGGGGAGTGGTTTTCTTACCCATCTTATGTATAATTCAATATACTTTCTATTCTCTGGGTTTGATGCAATAGAATAAGCTCTTCGAATAACCTTATTCTCTGCTGGTATGTGTGCTCCAAGTGTAAGAAATTGTCCAGATTTGTATTGCGGCACTTCACCACCTTCTTTTGGTTTGAATCTAAAAACGCCTAAATCTTCTTTCTGAATTTGTATGTAAGAAATTATTGCTTTGCTTTCTACGACCACGTGAACATTTTGATTTAGATGTTTAAATATCTTATGCTATTTTTTTATTCATTAATTTTCGGACTTACACTAAACGTTAATAACCTCTCAAAAAAAGTTAATGCAAATCAGATTTAATATTCTGGTTCGATATGGGCCGGTCGTCTAGCCTAGTAGGATACGCCCTTGGCATGGGTGAGATCGTGGGTTCAAATCCCACCCGGTCCACTTTTTTAAGTTACAGTAATTGCATGAGTCGACATGGGAGCAAGCGGATTAATGTCAGTTAAATTATCCCAAACAAATACCTCTATTTTGTAATTCCCTCTTTCATGTGGAGTCCATGAAAGTGCTGCAGCAAGAGTCTGATTTTTTACAAGGGATCCAGTAGCATAATTAAGATCAACAATTACTCCATCTGAATTAATTATTTGAACTATGTAAGCCCAATCAATATTTTTTCCACTCAAATTCTTCAACGATGTTTGCAAGTTGAGCTGTTGATCAACTACGGGTGATTTTATGTCATCACCAAGAGAATTTACTATTTTAAAGTCTGATGCTGAAGTTTCATCGTATCCATATGCAGAACTAATTCCAATAACTGCAATTGCAAAAACTAGTGATAGTAAAAACTTCATTATCTCTAATTTTCCATTCTTAGATTTAAATTATCCCAAATGATAGTGAGTACATGTCCGAATCTAGAGACATTATTTACATAGGAAAGAAGCCTCTGATGGCGTATGTTACATCTGCGCTCATACAGTTGGCAAACCAACCAAAAATATCAATCAAGGCAAGGGGACTTAGTATCGGTGCTGCAGTAGACGTCGCTCAGATTATAGCACGAAAAACAGAAAATGCAGGCTATGCCGTGGGAAACATCAAGATAGGTTCAGAACCAATGCAATCGCAAGATGGACGTACTAGAAATGTTTCTACTATAGAAATCGAAGTAAAGAGAACAAACTCTTAGATAGGATACCTTGAAAAACACTTTTCTTTTTTGTGAATTATTTTGTTGAATACTTGTTCTCCATTTTTCTGAACTTGGAAAGATCCACAATATCATTGAATTCATCAAAATTCACAAGCGATTTTTTTAATTTCATAGTAGTACCAGCTTTTTTCAATTCTTTTAGGATCTTTAAGGTAGCAAATGTGTTTGCATAAAGCACAGATAATGGATATAAAATGAGATTAAATCCCATCTTGTGTAATTCGTTGGATGAAAGAACTGGGGTTGCTCCCCCCTCTATCATATTTGCAACTAGGGGAGCTTTGATCGACTTTCCTATTCTCATCATTTCTTCAATTGATTTTGGGGCTTCCACAAAGATGGCATCTGCTCCAATCTCTTTGTAAAGTAAACCTCTTTCTATTGCTGCATCAAGACCTTCAGTAGCTCGCGCATCTGTCCTTGCCACAATTATGAAATCCTTACTTTTTCTAGCATCAATGGCAGCACGAAGTTTTTCAGTGTATTCTTCTTTTGGAATTACTTCTTTACCAGACATGTGCCCACATCTCTTTGGCCATTTCTGATCTTCGAGAAATATACCGGATGCTCCTATTGCCTCTAATTCATTTACAAGTTTCCACACACTCAATGGGTTCCCATAACCTGTATCTGCATCTACTATGACAGGAACAGATACTGATTTGCATATTCTTCTAGCGTTTTCAATTGTCTCGGTAGATCCTATGAAACCATAATCTGGCATACCTAAAAGTGCAGCAGATGTTCCATATCCGGTCTGAAACATTGCTTCAAAGCCTGCCTTTTGTGCTATCCGTGCAGTTATTGCATCGTAAACCCCTGGAAAAACAAGAGGTTTTGATTTATCTAATAATAATTTTCTAATACTTGTCAACTACGACTATAAAGTTCTACAATTATTTATTGCTT
>JBGPGB010000301.1:0-2972 GCA_041483595.1 Nitrosotalea sp. | reverse complement strand
TTCTATAAAAGAATTTAAAAAATCTAATTCTGAAGGTATTAGTGACCATAGGATTGCCTATTTATTATTATTATCGGTTGATGATTTACAGATTATGTATAATAATATAATCAAAAGAGCTAGACAGAATCTCAATATAGAATTATAATAACTACATGTCATTTAAAGATCTTACTATTTTCGGACCTCATAATCATCCTGCAAGTCTCGATTCTGGAAATTCAGTCGAGAATTTTATAGAATCGGCAGCTGTTGATTTTGGACGCAAGGCTATAGCTATAACTGATCACGGTACTCTTGGTGCTATCATAGAAGCTCAAGATATTGCAAAAAAACTTAAAAAGAAAAAAAATATTGATATTGCCATAGTTCCTGGTATCGAATTATATATTTTACCAGAACAATGGGATGATTCAGGGTATAGTTATTATCATCTAACTATACATCTAGACAACTTCGAATCATATTTGGAAGCATGTAAATTATCAAAATCTTCTTTTGAAAGATCTGTTTTAAAAGGTGGAGAACTTAAGCCATTGACGACATTTGATGAACTAAAATCTCTAGCTGGTAAGATAACTATCTTAAGCGGTTGTATGGTTGGACCTGTATTGAGACCTATCCTTAAAGGACGCAGAGATATTGCAGAAAGATATTTTAAAGAATTGATGAATATCGCTGGTAAAGATAGATTTTTTGTTGAAATTTTTCCATATGAAGTTTCAAAGAATTGGAACGGGAAAAATAAACAATTTGAGCCTATAAAAAATGAATGCATTCCAGACGGAAGATTACAGATAGAATGTAATAAATGGGCAATGCATCTATCAGGCAAATATCATGTTCCAATGGTAATTTCTGAAGATGCTCACTATGCTCATGAATCAGAAAAAAAAATCCAAGACCTCCGTCTTAATAAGTACGGAAAAAATAATTGGAAAATGTCCGATGCTAATTGTTTACATTCAACCGAATGGCTTTATAATGAATTAATAAGACTCCATCCTCATGAAATTAATGAAAAACTTTTTAGAGAAATGATAGATAATTCATGGAAAAATTTTGAAAATTTTAAAGGCATGGATGCCAAATTCTCTTTTTCTATACCATCAGCCAATATAGAACATGTATGTTCTTCCACCTGTAGTGTCCATCAAAATAAAGAAGATGCTTTGGTAGAGCATGTTATAAATCTTGTGATTAAGAAAAATCGCATTAATCTCAGAAACTCCCTATATATGGAGAGATTAAAAAAAGAAATCAATGCCCTTGCCTATAATGGCAAAATAAATATCCTTCCATATTTTTTAGTTCTTGAAGAGATAGTTGAGTGGTGTAACAAGAATGATGTTTTAGTTGGACCAGGTCGTGGTTCGGCTTCGGGCTGCTTATTATCTTATGGCCTAGGGATCACATCCGTTGATCCAATAAAAGAAGATTTAAGCTTTGAACGATTCTTTGATGTAAGCAGAGTTGAAGAAGGACTAGCAGATATAGATACGGATTTTAGTGATAGAAATAAAGTGATTAACTTTATAAAACAAAGATGGGGAGATAAATTTGCCTTTTTGGGAACTGGTACAACGTTTAAAACTAAATCTGCATTAAAAGATATTGATAGATTATTAAATGGTTCTGTGCAAAGAGAAACAGAAGAAATTTGTAAAACAATTCCACAGAGTCCTCAAGGTGTTGCAGAAGATGATTTTTTAAGAGGATATCTGGATGCAGACGGTATACACCAAGAGGGGGAGTTAGAAAGAAATGACAAGTTAAGAAATTATCTAAACAAATATCCTGAAGTAATGCAAATATTATTTAAAATGGTCGGTATAGTTAGACAAATGTCTAGACATGCGGCTGGCGTCCTAATAGCTGATAAGCCAATACATCATTTTATTCCAGTTATGAAGATCAGTGATGAAATCACCACACAGCTTCTCCCTAAATGGGTAGAAAAATGTGGTGGAGTTAAGTATGATATACTTGGCGTATCAACCCTTGAAGATACTAGGTTAGCTTTAAAATTTATAAAAGAACGTCATGGGATAGATGTTGACCCTTGGAATATAGAAGAGATTCCAGAAATGTGGAATAATGTCGTTTATGACCCAAAAACTATTTTCCAATTACATACTGATACAGTAAGAAGGGGGCTTCAAACCATGAAGCCTAGAAACGTCCAGGAAGCAGCTATGCTGACTTCAGTCTACAGACCAGGAGCAATGGATGCCCCTTCACCAGATGATCCCAGCGTTACCATGGATACTGTTTTTTTAAGTAGATGGATTGGCCGATCCGAGGTAAATTTTATACATCCAGATCTTGAACAGATACTTGGTCCTACAAAAGGTATCGTAGTATATCAAGAAAGTTTAATGTCCATTGCACATGATCTCGGCGGTCTTTCAATGGCAGAAACTCAAAGACTTAGAAAGGCTATCTCTAAAAAAGCATCTGATGAATTGATTGTTTTATTAAATCAAGTAAAAGAGAATCTAATAAAAAATAGGAATTGGACTGAAAAGCAAGCATCAGACATATGTAATCAGATGAAAGCTGCTGGAAAGTATGCGTTTAACAAGAGCCATGCAATTTCATATAGTTACATCGCTCGCGCATGCGCTTTTTTGAAATGGAAGTATAAAGCAGAATGGTGGGCAGCTGTTTTAACGAATTCCTCAAAAGATGATTTAAAAGAATATTGGCCACACGTTGCTCATTTTACAAAACATCCAGATCTTAATCTTTCTGGTTCTTCTTTCCTTATAAAGGATGGAATTGATGACTTTTATCTACTTCCTCCACTAAATATGATTGACGGCATTGGTCCAGCGGCATTTAATGAAATTTTAACAAAATTGATATGGGGACGAAGAAAGCGGCCGCCTATATACTAGACGGCCGCTGAATTAATGTCGGGATGGGCTTTAATAGATTTGGACTACTTTCCCAGCCCGGAGAACTGCATC
>JBGPGB010000300.1:0-2990 GCA_041483595.1 Nitrosotalea sp. | reverse complement strand
CAGTACTAACAAATAGTGAAAAAAATGTTAGTAAATAATACAAAATCTATATTCGATGCTCCAAAATTACAAGAGATCACCAAGCCTGACTTTCTAAAAACTTTGAAATCCATAGTTGACCAAGGCGGAGAAATATCATGGTTTACTACTGATAAAAACTCATTTGAATGGTCAGAAATAAATGAAAATATCAAAAAATTCATGCAAAAGATGACAACTTTAGAGTTTAAGACGGCAGGAATAGCTGTGTTTTATCCGAAAACAAAAAAGACCCTCTATTCATCATTCAGGATTACCAATTAGGAAATAAGGCATTAAACGCTTTTTCATCATCATAGATAATAGAATTTCTTATCAGATCTTTTTCATTTTTGTAAAACATGTCTAAAGATGACAGATTCGCTGCAATTTGATTCCAACCATCGATGAACCCTTGTTTGAAATTTTGTTTGTAAATGGGTTCTTCAGAATCTCCAATCAGGAATCGACTAACTCCAAATACAATTTGATTAGCAATAATTCTCACATCAATTTGATTACCGTTTGAATCAAATGGTCCCTCCTCGTTATCTACCGAATAAACTGTTTCATCAGTGAGCGATATAACAAAATTCCCAGCATGTCGATCTTGTACTCCAATTAAACAGTTGAACGCTGCCCATTTTCCATATTTTTTAAAAAATTCTATCATGTCTATTTCATTTCGTTTTATCTGTTTCAGTTCTTTCATCATATTCGGATTTCCACAATCTATGATAAGAAATGTTTTCTTTTCCCAACCTGAAAATATTTTGCAAGTTTTCTTATTTGATTTATCTCTAAGAAGTATGCCATCTCGTTTGACAACTTTGTATGATGAAAAACCTACTTTTTTTTGTGCCTGAGAGGTGGAAATTTCACGTCTAATGAAGTCTGGCATATCAAAACATCTTTTGAATGCAATTTTCCTATCCTTATTTACCTCACAGTAGACCATGTACTCATCAGAATTACGAGAGGATTTAGGAGGAGGTTTTGTCAACAAAATTTGATCCTTTTCGGGGTTTAATTTTTGACCGGTAAAATCTGATAAAAAATTATAAAAATCAATTGCGTCTGAATCCTCAATTTCTTGAGTGTCTGTAATTATTTTATTCATATTCCATTAATGCATGATCTGACTTGCCCCTATTCGGATCTTTGATTCTGCATCTTTACCGAAAAATTCCTTTCCTGCTTCCAATAACGGATCATTAAATTTCTCAAATATCTGACGTAGATAGAAATCGGCAGTATCTTTGTATACACTAAGATATTGCTCCCGAGTCTTTTCATCCTGTTTATTCAAAATTTTCATGCCTTGTATCAAGCCCCAAATTATCTCTCTTGCAAAAAAGAAGAATTTATCTCTCAGATGAATTGTTGCCAACAGCTCTTCTTTGTTGTTGAATGTAAATTTCAAATTTTTTGTGATGGATTGAAGTTCATTTAAAGAGCTTAATGTCCATGAAGATGAAGGCTTTCGTGATAAAATCAATTTGGAGAGAACCTGAAAATCCTTTGGAGGTAGATTTTCTATGCATTCTACAATTTTTAAGACTAAGAATGTGGTATCCGCTTCTGAAAAATGTAGGCCATATAATGGAAATATAGTAGATATTTTTTGGTGAATCATTTTCCCATTGATCAGAGATTTGAAAAATTTGCTAGACAGAAATCTTTTGTGATTTCCATTTGCAAGAAATACAATAAACAATGAAGGTATGATGTTAAAATCTTGATGAAGTACAAAGCCTTTTTCAAATAGCATTGATTTAGTATCACATAATCGTAACAATCTTTCACGGATCTTAGTGATTGCAGCTTTTGAATGACCTGTCTTTTTAGCGAGCTCGCTTGCTCTCATGGGTTCAGGATAGGAATCCACTAGGATTGAGAGATATTTTTCTAAAGGCATTAGTGATTTTATGTCTGGTTCTTTTTCAGGCATGGTTAAACTATACACCTTAGGTTAATAAGTTAACTGATGGTTAACTCTAAATATAATCTCGGGTAAACTATCACATCGAGATACCGCACGAATATATCACTGACAAATTCCCTCACCGTTGCTTTCAACCCATCCTTCTTTTGGTGTTAGCATGTACTCGACCAATGGCACATCAGTAAAATTATTCACGTATGAAACCAAATTCGAATTAAGGGCTCCAGAATATGGTGCAAATCCATAATTCAGATCAATTCTAATTTTATTTGCATCATATTTCTTTGCAATGGACGTTGCCTCTGTTATGTTAAGTGAGAATGACTGCGGACTTTCAGGATTGATTAAAAATAATGGAATTTCATGATACAATTGTAGTTTCTCTACTTTCTTTGTGGTACTGTTTGAAAAATTAACCCAGAAATCAAAAAAAGCATAATATGGAATTACTGATTCCACGCCCTTTTCCGTAATAATTTCTGGACTTACACCATACTCTTGATAAAATATTGTATGATTTTTATTAATATACGGATAGGTGGTACTTGCTCCACAATTATGCGCTTTCATAAAATGGGTACCCTCTATAGCAAATGCTTCTAGAATAGTTTGATGACTAATCTCAGCAGATGTCTTATTTATTGATGATAATGCAATGTTACTACTGGTTACTAGTTTTCCTAGATTATTTACAGATTCACGTGTATTTTTTATTTCATCTTCAGCATGAATAAATTCAAAGTAAATAGCTACCAATCCTCCGATTGTAGCTAATGCCGCAATGAACATGACAATATTGGAGATTTTCTTAGTTGTACTCGTACTCTTTACATCCTTAAGTGTTTTATCATTATTTTCAATATACGGATTTTTTGATTTTATACCAAAAAACTCTTCTAAACCGTCAAGTCTATTTCCGAGTTGAATTTGATTTTCTCTTAATTGTTTGATAGTCAGAAATCCTAGATATATGCCGGATATGAATAAAACAAGACCTGGAAAAAATAAAAGTAGTTTAGAGGATCCT
>JBGPGB010000299.1:0-2991 GCA_041483595.1 Nitrosotalea sp. | reverse complement strand
TCTTATCTTGAAATTCTTTCATAATGGCCATTTGAACGGAGTTCAAGTGATAATCTACAACGTCGTCAAGTCTGAATGCAACACATTTGCAATTAAGCTCATTACCGTTAAGTTCTGGATTATTTATAAAAACAGATATGATATTTTCTGAGCCAATGATTGATACTTTTCTAGAAGTTAGCTCTTTGTAGTGACCAGTGCTGTTGTTTGGATCATTTACTACAAAAATATAGTAATCGCCCACTTTCATCTTTGACAAATTGGCTTCGCCCCTGCGGTCAACAGGAGAACCTAAAACTTTTTTGTTACTAATATCTCGTAATTCAATACCCAAATTACCATCCGACGAGGTGACTAGATCAGTAGAACTCTTGTAGACTTTAACCGTTATCAGATTGTCTACGAGGGGTGGCCAGTTAGTTATAATTTTTATAACTTGCTTACCAGCTATTGGCGATATGGGTGTAAAAACATAGTGAGTGCGTGGTCCCAGAACAACATCGGCATAATAGTGATCCGTATCACTAGTCGTGGAACCCACCCACATAGTCGGTACCAGTCCGTCCTTATCACTGATACCATAAGTCCATTCTATACCATCAAAAGATTTCAGATGAACCTCTGCACCATCAATTGGAGTTACGCCATCATTGTAATACACAGCAAATTGTAATCCTTCATCATCAGGAATTGTGATTTGGAGATCCTGTTGAGCGTTATCTAATTTAACTATACCATAACCTGAATGCATACTGTTCTCATATACTTCGACTTTGTATGAGTGGTTCAAAGGCAGATGAGAAATAGAGTATGGAAATGCGGTAACATTGTCTAGACTCATGTAAGGAATTTGATCAGTGTCTTGATACACTATTAGTCTCATCGAATGTGTACTAGCCAAGTCTCCGCTTTGATGCTTTACCGAAAGTATGATAGATCCAGTAGAGGAGTCTGCGTGAACCAAAGCGGGGCTTAGCAATATTATTAGTTCAATCAGAATAAACGCAGTTACATTTCTTGATGACAATTTTTTCACAGGCTATACGTTTTCAATGTTCATACCTGTATTAATTAACTTAACCTTTAAAAATTAGTTATCTTGATGGTTCGCTTATTGGTGTGTTATTGTTTATGAATTATCTAATATTTGATGGAAGTTTGTAATAATTTGTCATGTGTTCACAAAAAACATGAAAAAATAATTCCAAAAAATGGAATTAGCATGTCTTCTTAAATTGAATTAGTCAATAACCCCCAAGTATGAGTATTGTGTATATCAGATATTATTTCCGCTTTTGCGAAAAAACATTGGTTAGCATCACCTTGTAAGAAGCCCATAGATGGTTCTTAGAGAAAAACTGGATTCAGAACCAGAAAATAAAAAATATAATGAAATGGATAAAAATCGCTAGCGCTTCTTTTTAGCAGGACAAAATTTTCCGTGGACTTGTGTTTCCACAGTTAGTGTCGTTTCATTTTCGTGAAATATCTTCTTACCACAATCAGCACAAATGAACTCTGGCATATAAAAAAAACTCTGAATTACTTACTTATAGTCTTTTAGAGCCATTAAAAAAACAAAAAGTGAAGATATACTATAACCGTAAACTAGAAGTATCTATAGTTGCAAAAAGAGCATCTTTTTCTGTTTGTTTATGATTTGTGTCATAATATTCAAAGGGCAGTGATGCAAATAGATGCTTATCCCAGATATCATGTACTAACTCTTTGTAATTTTTGTATCCTTTTTGTCTTAGTAATTCATGAGCAAGTTCATGAGAAACTTTTGGACAATTAATTTCCATCAGAAACTTGAGGTCATCTCGTTGCGGACTCTTGCTCCATTGAGCCATGCCAAAATTATCTGCAAAGTATCCTTCACAGGTACAATCAGTCCAGATTGGCCTAAAATAAGTAAGATAAAAATGAAAAATATCATTTCCTCTGCTACTATGATCCTCAAGTAAGGCAGGGGTATCAATAATTCTAAATCTTCCACCTGACTTTGCTATCATCTCATCTACTTGAACCTCAACTTTTTGTGAAAATATTTTTTCAATCCAAGTTTTGTAAAAATGCGCCATCTTTGTTACGTATTCAAATTCCCATTTCCTCTGTTCTAGTTCTTCTTCTTTTACAAGGAATATGAAATGAAGAAGCACATGGTGCAAAGAATACAAGACAATTAAAAGGTCTTTGCATAAAAAATTAAAAGTTAGAGTACTCTATGGTGTGAGTTTCAAAAATATGGGCGGATATTTATCCACAGAGATTTAGCTTTGACCTTCTATGCCCATCAAGGTTAGAGTTGAACGAATCTTCTCTATTTTACGAATTTTCCAAGTGATTATCTCTCTTAATGCTTCTACCGTGGGAGATTCAATCTTCGCCAGAATATCGTAGGCCCCAAAGGTACCATGAACTTCCTTAACTCCATTGATTGCTTTGAGCTGTGAAATTATTGATTCTTCAGAGCCAAGTTCACAATTTATTAGCACATATGCAGTTGCCATGACATACCTATACAGTGCAAATATATCAATGGATCTGTTGTTATTTGCTAGACGGATAACACCGTCATAGATGAAAATCAAACTGATTTCTACACAAAATCTCGAAAATTCTTTTGATTGCATATATTTTTAGAAAATTTTGTGAAAAGAATGTTCCCCGGTTCTGACCCACACAGAGTCATTGGTACATTAGCCTTAATCCTCATCTTGTTCTATTACCGGGGTGCCCTGTCGCACGGCTGGGTGGACCAAAAATCATCTTTCCTCATCCCAGTCCGTCTGCGTGCATTTGGGGCGATATAATTATTTTAAAGTCAGTAATTTATTGTGATTGATTGGTTTTCAAAGAATTTGAGCGTGATTAGGACAATTTATCATCCATGGCATTGAAATTAGAAAAGAATCCGATTAACTAGTGTCAAATCGAGAGTTTATCAGGAATAAGATAGTAGAAACCCAATGAAAGAAATATGCAAAC
>JBGPGB010000298.1:0-2996 GCA_041483595.1 Nitrosotalea sp. | reverse complement strand
GGAAATGCTTCATAATAATATAATTTGGATTTGAACCACCATTTACTCCACCAGTTGCTAGTGCAGGGTTTAAAAGATTAGTAGTTAAAGTATTAGTTAATGCAATAGGTCCGAATCTAAACGTTTTGTTTGCTGCCATCTTTTTACTCCTATTCGGTTACTTCAGATGCACTACCCAATAAATCATATAAATCAGCAACTGCAATTGATTGTATACCAGACCATGTAACTTTTGAAATTAAAGAATCAATCATTTCTAATTCTTCAATTTCAAATAAAATTTCTTGACCACCAGATTTTAATATTCTCGCATTAGGGGGACGTTGTTGAAAATTAATTTCTGTTGCAGGGTCACTAATTACAATAATTTTACGTTGAATTTTGGCTTCTAATCGAATTTTATCTTTACTTCTTGTTTCACCCCTACTAGCTCCTAATATAACGGCATCCCAAAGTATAATCAAATTTGATTTACCTAATTCTGTATCAGTAAATATAATACGTTTTTTCATATGCTTTCTCTTTTGTTCTCTACCCATTTAGAATCCAACCCAATCCGTACCATTGTAAAATGCTGGAGTAACAATTGCACCACCTCCAACTAGAATTTCTAAGAATTTAGGTGTTAGTGCATCAGTTACATATGCAATATCCCCTCGTGTTCCGGCTGGTAATGTTGCTACAGTATAATTTTTGAGATTTAAAGTGGCACCAAATTTTGTTGCATATTGTAGTGTAACCAATGTAGCAGTAGCATGTAGATACTCACCCGCTGCCACCACAAACGACATTTCATCAACAGCAGGACTATATTCATAGTTACGACCTGCTGTACGGAAACTCATAGCACGATTAGTTGATAAAAGTATATCACCAGATGTGCCACATAAAATACCAGACGTTGCTGTTATTAATCCAGCAATAGACATAGTATTAGTAAAAGCATTCGCAGCATTTATTAATGGAACATTAGTTGAGAGTTGAGCATCAGCTAATGTGCCTGTCACAGTACTAGTTGTAAGTGCAATAGTAAAACCTGCACCAGTTACTCCAGAAACTAACGTACCAGTTCGAGTAATTAAATCTTGTGTGCTAGATGTTAACCCTCCAATGATATTTGCTGTTCCAGATATTCTAAGATTATTAGCTCCTGGATCTGGAGATGAAGGATCATTTGATATCCCACCTGTATTAAATAATTTGAGAACAATAGCACCTAGTGTGGCAGAGTAAATGGAATATACATCAGCACCAGATGCAGCAGTAGTTAAATATCCAGTACTCCATTTCATTGTTCCATTTAGAGCAAAATCAATTGTAGCAGCATCAGTAGCTGCATGTTTATTAAGTTGAATAAGTGAACTAGCAGTGGAATTTACTGCCCATGATACTACACCTAATGCTGTAGTTGTATTTAATACTTGTGTACTAGCAACAGTTAAACCGCTTAAAATATTTGCACTACCAGCTACTCTAAGATTAGTTGCACCTGGATCAGTAGTATCTCCAATGGATACACCACCTGATTGGTGAAATCGAACACTTTCTGTACTATTAACATATAATGCAATAGGAACATTTATAAATGTACCAAATTGCATTTGAGATGGCCCCATTTGCCATCTGCCTTGCACAGAACCAGCATTAGTTGACATATTAAGAATAGCAATATCATCTGATGCTCTACCACGAAGTACTAATGCAATAGCACTATTATCTGCTGTAATAGTTTGTATATTAGCACTAAAGCTATTTGGCTTATTTATATAAGCTACATTTGAGAGATCAGGAAATACAAAAGGATTATTTCCACCATCATCTCCATCTTCTCCTGGTGGGCCTTGTAATCCTTGTAATCCTATAGGTCCAGTAGGTCCTGAAATAAAACTAGATTCACCATCCAATCCATCTTCAGGAAACATCATATTAGTTGGTCGTATTAATGAATTACTATCAATTATATTATTTATGTTAGTAGTATTAGTAATAACAGCATTATTAATAGAGCTTATACTTTTACTTGATTCATCTGTTACACCGATTAATTGATGAATTACTTGATATAAAGGATTATCTTTAGATTGCAGACCTGTATTTAATAGAGCAGAGTGTAGTCTTGATGGATCAAATGGCATTACTATTACTCTGGAAAAGATTTTGCAACTGGTTTTGCAAAGACTATAATTTTAGAAATTTGAAAAGTTTCTCCTAATCCAGTAGTTTTAATTTGTAGTTTAGCTCTCTGTTGTGTGAAGTTAGACAATCTATTTGGTTCTATATTCGTTATTGAACTCAAAGTTAAAGGTAGTAAAACATTAGATTGAACTTCATCTAGACTAAATAGTGTCATTTGAAGACTTGCTGAGCCGTTAACACGTAGACGAACGGCTCCGTAATGATTTACTATCTCTTCTGCTGAAGAGGATCTCTTAGCCATTAAGGAAGAAATCCTGTCTTGATAAAGGGATCTGGAATATTTACATCTTTAGTTGCTCCAGGAGTAGTTCTATCATAGATAGTATCAGTAGATTTAGATGGAACTAGAAGATATATACCAGAAGAATCAGAAAATACAACTATTAAAGGTCCTACTAGAGATGATCCAATAAATCTAACACCATCACCAACAACATATACGTAAACAGTTGTAGATATATTTCCAAATTGTGGGAGATAAAATATAATTCGTGTAGCAGATTGTGTAATAAAATCTTGAGCAGAAATTACAATATCATGTAGATTCCCATCAGCATCAATATATTGAACATGAATTTCAGCAACTCCATCTAGTAAAGAATCCCCAGTTCCTGTTATTGTTATCATATCTCCAGCCTTAGCAGTACTAGGAGAAAGAATCCATGAAGAAGAAATAATATCATATGTTCCATTAATAGTAAAACCTGTTGTAGTTAAAATGCTGGATTGATTTGCAATTGGATTATTCGTAATTAGAGATGTTGTAATAGTAAAACCAGTTGACAGAATATCAAGCATTG
>JBGPGB010000297.1:0-3010 GCA_041483595.1 Nitrosotalea sp. | reverse complement strand
TGTTCTAAGCGGTCTACTGATGCAGATGCAAGCACGTTTACTATCTCGAGAATCGATTTTGGTTGAAACATCTGAACAATCTATGAATTGGTATTGTATAATGCCAGTTATCGAATACCAGGACTGAGAATCTACGAAAAGATTTTAAAATGTTTTTATAATTTGACAAAAATTAGATCTAAAAATTGATCGTAATTTTCAAAAAAGAAAATACATTCATGCCAACATGTAAGTAATGCAATACCATGTTCTATTCTAATGAAGGTCTAGAAGTACATCTACTAGATGCTCACAAAAAGGGTATGATGGATAAATTTCAGGATAATAATAAAATTGCTTATTCCTACAAAGTGTACCATCTAATATTTCAGTCCGAAAGATTACTTTCGTCTATTCACTGAATTTTTTCTAGTACCTTTAGAAGTATCCAATTTGGAAGAAGATTTGTGTGTCTTTTGTTTTCTGACTTTCTTCGCAGGCAATTTTGGAATGATGCACTTAGAAGGGTAATCATGATAATGTTTACACATAAAACAGTATGATGATTTCATAAACATGCTTAGAACTAATTGAATTTATTACTAGATGCCATTTTCATTTGTGAGAATACCTTGTGTAGTAACTCACTCTCTTGATTTTCAAGTTGAAAGAACCTATTGGTAAAATCAATGTATTATGATTGTGTGAACATTGTTAAAAAAGATGAGGCAAGGGAAAAACTAATCCAATTTTTTAAAAGTCATTGGCAGTTCTGGATCACTCTTGTGGGGATTATTGTCGCAATGTTGACATTTCTTGGACTAAAAATCAAATAATGAAATTTTTTTCCAATAGGATATTCAGCAAAATATCACGAACTAAAGGCCAGTGTTAAGAATGATAAATTAGTTATAGAAAAGGAATAACACTAGATCAAACTTTTATGTGATGAACACGTTATAATGTTTAGTGGGTACTGGATTATCAGTAAAAGAAAGTGGTTTGAAGATTCTAAAGGGTGTAAAGATAGCAATCAAGAGTCTTACATTAGATTTTGAATAATTCTAGTCAAGGTTTTCTAGTTTAATTAATACTTTATGACAATTCTATTTATCTATAGTTAATGTTTTACCAATGTAAGAAAATGGCAAAAAATTGCGAATGTGGTTCTTGTGGCCATGAAACTGTGGAAGAATGTTTTAACAAGGAATGCAAATGCTGTCTACCGGATCATTTGGGCTCTTTTGGAAAAAATAGATAATTCACCTGAAATAATGTTTCTTTTAGGAAGTAATGTTTTTTGCCTATAATAAATACAAGTTTAACATCTTATCAAGAACTTCTACTTTTTTCTTCTGCTAAACATTTTTCTGGGTTTATTTTTCTAAAGTGACAATACCTAGGGGATGAAGCGATGTAGCTGCAGGGCCATTAGATTTTTTCCTGTAACAAATCCATTTACTTTGCCTTTAATTTTTAGAGAAGTCAAGATATCCCGTCTGATATGCATCTACGATATCGCGTGCGGTAACAATTCCAACAAGAGAATCATCTTCTACAAGTCCTAGTCTTTTGATATTTCTCGATGCCATGAGTTTTGCTGCTTCATTTGCCAAAATGCCCTTCTTTGCGATAATAAGTGGAAATGAGGAATAATTTCCCACGATGCTTTGCAAGTCTTCTTCCTCTGCAAGAACTTTGACCAGATCTCGCTGTGTAAATATTCCATATGTTGAATCACGTGTTACAATTACACTGCCAATGTTTTTTTCACCAAGAAGTTTTACTGTATCCAAAATTGTTGTATCAAATGGACAGTGATAGACCTTTGGACTAATCACCTTCTCCAAACTTGGGGTGCTGTCTGTTTCTCCAAATGCCCTTAGCATATCCGATGCAGTGATAGTTCCAACAAGTTTGTTGACATCTACAAATACTAAAATCCTTGACTTCCCTGATATCATCAATTTTGCAGCCTCTATGATGGTAGTGTCTGGTGTGACGGAAACAAAGGGCTGGATAAGATCCTGTTTTATGCTTTGGTCCATATTTTCTCCAGATACAATGTGTCGGATAATTCCTCTTTCTGTAAAAACACCGATCGGCATTGGTTTTTCTTCCTCCATCACAATTAATGTAGAAACTTTATTCTCTGCCATAAAACTAACAACAGTATTGAACGAAACTTCTGGTTTTACCGATATTGGATATTCTGACATATAACTACCAACTAAAAGTTCGTCTACCTTCAATCCCACACGCATAAACTACTATTAATGGTATTTGACTTGAGCGACTAAATATCAAATATGATAATCTTCCTAGGTGCATCTTCTATTAATCCATCAGATCAATTATGTCAGCAGTATTATTTGGTGAATTGCACGAATTGATTGTATTTGATAGAACCGTTTGTAGGATCTAAGCATTGTTGAATTTATTTACTTCATGTGTTTCATTAGCGCCATTAATGTTCGTTCTTTTGTGTTATTAGACCTGTACAGTTTTAGATTAATTAGTTATGTAAGTATCAGAATTGGCCACGATTGCTTGATTCTGTGGCGTTCCTTTTGATTATGAAAGATTTTGGTTCTGATTGAAAATTCAATCTTGGTCTGATTCGTGATAAATTCCGCCTTCAGAAAATCTCTTTATTCTGTCAATCTGCAAAGTGCCAAAAATCAACAATGTGATGATTACTGCAAGAATGTACTCCCCTGTACCTACAACTAGGCCTAAACTCGCAACTGCCCATAATGTTGCGGCGCTGGTTAATCCTCGTACTCTTCCTCCCTGTGCAATTATTGCTCCGGCACCAAGAAAACCTATGCCTGTCACTATTGCCTCAGCTATTCTTGATGTATTGGGTTCTAGAGAAAGTCCGATCGTAGTAAATATGGCAGCACCCAGAGAAACTAACATGTGAGTTCGAAGACCTGCAGGTCTTCGCTTTAATTGTCTTTCAAATCCTACTGCTGCTCCAAGACCTAATGCAATTAGTAACTTTATGACTACCTCAAAATTAAAATCA
>JBGPGB010000296.1:0-3012 GCA_041483595.1 Nitrosotalea sp. | reverse complement strand
TATTACTTCACTTAATACACCAGGAGGTACATCAGAGGCAACCTCAATTACAGAAAGTACATGTATTTTAGAATTGAATGCTTTTGCTATCTCAAGTGCTTCACTTAATGCTTTTTTTGAAAAACTAGACCCATCATATGGAACAAGAATTTTCTTGTACTTTTGCACAACAGTAATTCCTGTCATCTTAGATTGCATTCTAGAGGCAGTAGTATCTATTTTTGACAAATCTCTCAAGAGATTCTCATTTGAGCCAAATTTTGTATTTTTTAGTATGGTTTTTACCGTTTCTCGTATCGTCGATATTTGATTTGAAAGTTCATTTTCAGAATTCTTCGACATATATCTCTTCTCAAAAACAAAGATTTTACTTGTTATTAGACCTAACTGACACTATCATGTAAAATGTGGGTCATTCTTTGCAAGTCTGCGATGAGTCCCTACCTGGATATATGCTGTAACTATATCTGTTGCACTAATGACACCTTTTAGTTCATCATTTGTGTCAACCACTGGAATTCCACTTACTTTGTATTCAATCATAAAATTGGCTGCTTTTACCAGATCATCCTCGGAGCTTACAGTTATCAACTCAGAACCAATAATGTCTCCCACAGTCATTCCCCTACCAGAACCTTCAGGAAGCAGATAATTTCTACTGGGATTTTTGAAATAATTACTATTTCTAAGAAATGTGTCATAGGTTATTACTCCCAACACTTTTCCATCATTATCAGTTACTACAAGTCTTGATATTTTATTTTTATTTAGCATGTCTAGCCCAAAGCAAAGAGAATCTGTCTTTCTACATGTCATTATTCTTTTTGACAAATAATCTTTTACTTTGTAAGCTCCTTGATACTTTGTTGCAAAATTACGGACAAGATCAGACTTTGTAGTTATTCCTATTAATTTTCCATTTTCGTCTACTATTATTACAGAGCTGATTTGAAAAGTATCCATCCTTATTGCACATTGAGAAAGTATGTCTTGTTGATCTAAATTTACTGTTATGAGGTTTCTGGTCATTATTTCACTAATTGGAATTTCATCCAAACTTCTAGTAGTCTTGTCAGATTCTAGAAATTTTCCAATATCCCTTTCTGTTACAATGCCAATTGGAATATCTTTTTCAATTATTACAATTCGTTTAATGTTATTTTTTTGCATCAAGAGTAATGCATCATGTATAGTTACTCCCCTCGATAATGTCACGACTGGTGCAGTATATTGATTCATTTGAATCTCCACTCATATTTTGTAGTCAAAAATATATTTAAAATCAAATCATGATTTCCAGCTATGATTATCAAGCATATAATAAAATTTTTGTTCCTAATTCTCTAAATCATAATTAGGAACTATTTCTACTTCAAGTGAGCCATTTTTGAAGCAAGTCATAATTGATTTTACTCTAGATTTGTAGAGAAAATACTTTTTTCCGTCCTGGTTAATCGAACCAGAGATTCCTAGTAATTTGTGTCGGTGTAGCAATTGCACTCTTCGATATGCAGTGCTAATCGGTATGCCGCACTCGTTGCTTAGATCTATGGCAGATTTAGGCATCTCCATTGTGGCTTCCAATATGCCTCGAGAATACTTGTCGGCCAGAATTTCAAGATATACGTCCTTTGCGGATGGTTCTTGAACTGATTTTCCTTGTAGTAATACTTGCATGCTGAATAGTAATCCATTTTTTATATAATAAGCAGGTCTGCATTGTCGTGCAATGTAGTCAGATCACGAAAAGCATCAAAACTCTTGTAGGCCTAAGTGGAACCTTAACAGTTTTTCATTATTATATTGGTGATGCTGGTTTAGCATACGGAGGAACAATTATCGCCACACTTTTTAAGAATGGACTTACAACTGACTTCACTTGCAGTGTTACTTCTGGACCTCCTACAAGTTGTGAATATACTGGTTCTTTGAGCGTAGTTCTGGAGATTTGATAGCGGTACAGGATCAAATCACATCTCAGTTGGTCAATTTCATTAGTGTTGATTCAAGAAAGGCCTTCGTAGTGATCGAACCATCAAATTAAGCGATAATTTTCAACAATAATCAATTTACAAAGTATTTGAGTAAGCTTCAGGCCATTATCTAATGGTAATTTCTTATTGAGTAACTAAAATAATGCACTTGGAAGGGTGGTCATGATCCTGCTCACACATGTAACAATATGATGACTTCATAGTTCCATAAACGATTTATTGCATTTATTATTTACTACTCCTTTCTTTGCAACTAACAGAAATTTGTTTTCTTTAGAATGTAAATGTTTTCTGGCCATTATCTGAGAATTAATTTTTAATACAATTCCTCAACAAACTATATAGATTAAGTCGTGTCAGGAAATCATCAATAGTCTTATCAAGTAATACTACAATACTACTCCATGTCAAAAGAAAATCCACCTAAAGACTGGGACAAATTGTGGATCGAATATAATAAATTGCTCAAGACATGGATGGACATCTTTGAATCTCTTCAGAAGGCAACTAGTGATGTTCAGTCAAAATACAATGAAGCTATGGCAATGGCATTGAAAGACTCCAGTGAGAAAACCATGAGCGAGTTTAATGAGAATTGGCAAAAGTCTATGGGTGTAGTAGGAATTAACATGTTCAAACAATTTGGTGATGACTGGCAGAAGGTACTCAACCAGTCAAGTTTACATCAAGTAAAAACATATGGCGAAGCAATGAACAAATTTGCTGAAACTTGGCAAAAGATGTGGAAAATTTAATTATCTAATGCCCTTATTTATTTTCAAATCATCATTTCTTCTTAGGAATATTCCAGTAAGGCAAGGGTTAAGAATGATAAATTGGCATAGAGAAGGAATGATAACTTTGAATTGTCAAAGACTTTATGGCTTAAACAGAAATTGTACAAAAAGTACTCTTAATATATGAAATTATGAAGATTAGACTATTGACAGCAAGTTTGAAGATTGGAACGATGGCAATTACATTATTGGCAGTTTCATTTCTAACGGCAATGGCACAG
>JBGPGB010000295.1:0-3021 GCA_041483595.1 Nitrosotalea sp. | reverse complement strand
TTCCTTGTGGAAATGCTCTTGTTGCACCTTTTCTATGCACTACAACTGAACGTAGTTGTCCATCAATTTTGTGTTTTTCAACTTTGGCAATATTGTGGGCAACATCATAGATCAGTTTCATATCAAGATCAGATTCTGTTTGTTTGAATACTCTCTCAAAAGCCTTTCTTGTCCAGTGAGTAATCATCTGTCTATTACTCCAGGCATAATTTAATGCAGCAAACATTGCCCTCCTATATGATTCTCCTTCCTCTGAAGAATTCGGAACGCATGCAAGTTCTCTGTCTACTAGCTTTATGTTGTATCTTGGAAGTGCTTGTTCTGAGACTCTCAGATAATCACTACAGACTTGATGTCCAAATCCTCTAGAACCACAATGAATCAATACGGTAATTTGACCTTCATTGAAAATTCCCATTTTTTTAGCAGCTTCTTTATCGTGAATCTGATCAACTCTTTGTACCTCAAGGAAATGATTTCCAGAACCCAAGCTTCCTAGTTGGGGAGCACCTCTTTTACGTGCAGTGGGAGATATTTTTGAAGGATCAGCGTTTTTTATCTGGCCATTTTCTTCACAAACATCAGCATCATCTTTTGAACCATATCCATGATCAACTGCCCATTGTACACCTTTAACAAGGACTTCATCTAGATCAGATGGGGATAACCTGACAGCACCTTTGGATCCTACCCCAGATGGAATGGATGTAAACAATTCTGAGACGAGGTCTCTGAGTTTTGGTCGAACATCCTTTTCGGTAAGATTTGTCTTGATGAGTCTTACACCGCAGTTTATATCGTAACCTACTCCTCCTGGACTAATCATGCCTTCTTCAGCATCCATAGCAGCTACACCACCAACAGGAAATCCATACCCCTCATGACCGTCTGGAAGAACTACAACGTGCTTTAACACTCCAGGTATAGTGGACACGTTAACTGCTTGCTGAATCGTTCTATCTGTAAGCATTTTTTGCAGTAATTTTTCATCAGCGTAAATTGTAACTGGAACTTTCATACCTTTTGATGGATCAGCTTCAATACGATATTCCATCTCTCGAATTTTCTTTGGAATTAGTGACGACATCTCTTTCTGCGAAAAAAGGTACCCGTGCACAATTTAAATCATGAGTATAGGATTTCTAATTAGTAATTTAATCATCTTAGTGATATGTCAGTACAAGTCATGTAATGTTCTGCCTTCAAGCAAGTTGATTTTGCCTTCTCGATAATTGAAAACTTTGTCTTCTGCCAAGTTCTTTTTTCCTGTTTCTTGTCAGAGATTGTAGGTTAGATTTGCCCACTAGTATAAAAAAAGTGTCGATCTTAATCCTGATTTAATACAAGTAGATTTATTTTCCATGATCAATTGATCACAAACATGACAATTCTTCCAATTGATGGAGGTCGTTATGGTACTGAGGAGATGAAGGAGATTTTTGATGACCAAAAAAAGATTTCATATCAATTAGAAATAGAGGCGGCGGTAGCCTTGTCTCAATCAGAGATTAGAATGATACCAAGGGATGCAGCTCAGAATATTTCAAAGATGGCAAGATCTGGAAAAATTACAGTAAGCAGAGTCAAACAATTAGAGGCAAAAAGTGATCACGATACTGCAGCTTTAGTTGAGGCTCTAAGCGAGATATGCAAAAAATCTGCAAAACCCTGGATACATTATGGTTTAACAAGTAACGATCTGGTAGATACAAGTAATTCATTGCAGTTCCGTGATACTCTTCGCATCATAGAACCAAAGGTAGCTAGATTAGCCATCATCATAGCAGATCTGGCTGTAAAGTACAAAGGTTTACCAGCAGTTGGAAGAACTCATGGTCAACATGCAAGTATAATTTCATTTGGTCTAAAATTTGCCAATTGGGCACTTGAGATGTCAAAGCATGTAGAAAGAATTGAGGAAATAAAAAAGAGAATTTTGATTTGTAAGACGCTTGGTGTTGTGGGAACGGGTTCCCTTATGGGTTCAAAAGCTTTGGAAGTACAAAGAAGAGTAGCAAAGAAGCTTTTACTATTCCCTGCAGATGTTACAACCCAAGTGGTTGCACGTGAAAGATATGCAGAGTATATCTTCCTCATGGCATTGATTGGATCAACACTAGAGAAAATAGCTGTTGAAATTCGTAATCTACAGAGAACTGAGATAGGCGAGGTCTCAGAACCCTTCAAAAAAGGTCAGATGGGAAGTAGTGCAGTTCCAGTAAAGAGAAATCCTGTAAAAAGTGAGCGTGTGACCTCACTTTCAAAATTATTGCGCTCCCAAATAGCGGTGGCTTTTGAAAACATTCCATTATGGCATGAAAGAGATCTTTCCAACTCTGCAAATGAGAGATTCATTCTTCCAACAAGTGCAATACTTTTAGACGAAATGCTTGAAGCCATGACAAAAATTCTTAGTTCCATATTTGTCAACGAAGACAAGATAAGAGGAAATCTGGAAGTTACAAGAGGTCAGATTTTTGCAGAATTTGTACTTGATGCATTAATCAAGAAAGGAGTTCCAAGATTTGAAGCATATAGAGACATTCAGAGAGTAGCATTTGCATCATCTGCAGAAGGAACAGACTTTAGAGATGCAGTAAGAAACGATGAGGCAATCTCGTCTCACTTGACTGATGATGAGATTGGTAAAATTTTCATTCCTGAAAATCACCTTGGAGCATCATTTGATATAATTCGAAATGTATCAAGCAAAGTTAAAAATTCATGTTCCAAGTTTTCTTGACTTTTAAGAAATTTTTGTGAATCAGTGAACCATACTGCATGGCTTTCTTTTGTTTTAGTGCAGATTCTTCTGGAACCCCAATGGATAAAGCCAATTTTCGAACAATATGTTTTCTCATAAGATCATCCTTGTTTTTTATTTTATGTTCTAATGGAACTATTTTTGCAAATTCTATGAATTGCTCAGATAGGAAAGGCTGAACAATCTGGACTCCAAACTCAGAAGTGACTTGATTTACTGCCTTCATCATACGTATTTCATTATTTAGCTTCTCTTTC
>JBGPGB010000294.1:0-3025 GCA_041483595.1 Nitrosotalea sp. | reverse complement strand
CGTCACACCCAGGAAGAGAAAAAATTTTCTGTAATCTTGCCTACCAATACATCAACGTATAATGCTCGAATTACTCCATTGTCTGTAAATGTGACCGATACTAATTTTAAAATAGATTATAACATTACAGGAAACGGAAAAATTCTTGATGCAAAAATGGACACACAATCAAAATCTCTTATTTTGTCATTAGAAACAACAAGTAATGGAACATTAACTGTATCCATCCCTAGAGGATTGCTTGACATAAAGAACAATGTTAGGGGTATGGGTGAATTCTACATGCTGGCAGATGGGCAAGAAACTATCTTCAAGGAGATTCATACTACTCCATCGGACAGAATATTTTCAATTCCATTTCAGAATGGAACTAAAAATGTAGAGATCATTGCAGTTGAACTGATTTGAGAAAAATGATAACTCTACATCTTTCAATAACAGGAGAAAAAAATTGTCAGAAGAATATTATGTAAAAATAGTTTTAGGTAAATGGTTTGATCCACGTATAAAAAAAGTAGTAGATGTCTACGCGCTTACTCACGAAATGACGCAAGAACCTATCAGAGAAAAAATATTGACTATGGAACTTTTGCGAGATTTTCCGGATGCTGGAAATTTTAATTACTATGGTGAGCAAAAAGAAGAATACGTAGAAGGAATGGCTGTATATCCTGAAATAAAAATAGGAACTGAAAGCACAAGAAAGGTCACTTATGACACAGATAGGTAAAAGAAATTATTCCAAAATAGTTACTGGGTTCTAAAGGTCTCACATATGGGAATGTGGTATTTCTGAAAAGCCAACGTCCTACGTCAATTTTTTAAACCATGATAATACCTACAGTTAGAGAATGAAAACTCTACACCTTTCAGTAATTGCAATTCTGATTCTATCATCTATTGACACTGGTATTGTGTTTGGTCAGTATCCAGAGCATATGCCGTCTGCCGAATTTTCATTAGGGACAGACAAGCAGAACTATCAAGCCAATGATACCATCACGGTATAAGGAAATGTAGACAGGAAAATTGCACCAGCAAAGGATCTTAATATCGAGATTCGTGATCTATATGACAACATATACAAAAATGACACTGTTGCCATTGGTAGCGACGGAAACTACGAGTACCAATTTAAAATCTCAGACCCGCATGCCATGACGGGAACATACCTTGTTAGAGTCTGGAATTCATATTACAACTTGGATTTGCAAAACTCATTTCATTTCACAAGTGCCTCTTCATTTCCAGCATCAAATGATCTTGGGGATGGAAATCTCTTGGTTATGGCAACAACTGGTACTAGATTTACGGTTGGAGGTTATATACCAATTCTGGGTCATACAGAACCCAATTCCATAGTAGAAATTATTTTGCAAGATCCTAACAATGTTACAAAAGAAACGCTGACTACAGCAAGCGACAAATACGGCGATTTTAGTTTAGATCTTTTAAAAATACCAGAAAATACAATGCCCGGAAACTGGACTGTTGATGGAAAAAGCAGAACATATCATAACGAATTACATATCGTAGTAGATCCAGAAAAGGAAATTTATGCAAATCCGGGTCCTCCTCCTGTCCTGCACATGACAGAAAACTCTCAAAGCAATAGGTATGCAGGTAATGATACCATAACAATTTTTGGCCAAATTGATAAAGTGCTTTTGGATCATAATCAATACAAAGCGCAAATTGAGATCTACAATCCAAATAATGTTTTGTATAAATCTGACCAAATTAACGTAAACCAAAATGGCACATACTCATACTCATTCAAAATTTCGGGGATTCTTGGGATTTCCGGATGGTACAGCGGTAAAATTATCCCTACACCAACAGAATATGTAGGAATTGGTTTCAATTACGAAGCTACTCCATATAATATAACAATTGTAAACACAACTTTTCCAATCACATACAAGATTGACGGCGGCAAAATTAATTCAATAGACGTAAACCCTCATGAGAACTCTATGATAATATACACAAATCAAGTACGATGGCTGACTTTGGATCTACCAAGAAATCTGCTTGATGCCAAGGATGATAAAAATAGAGACGCCCAATTTCTAGTGTTTACAAATTATACCACAACTAATTTTCAAGAAATTAGTTCTGGTAAAAACACAAGAACGTTAACATTAGAAGTGCCTCCAATAACAAAACAATACAACATACTTGAAAGGGAAAATGCAGGCATCAAGATAGTAGGTACAATACTTGCGCCACAAGTAAATCATGACATTATTCCTTATCATATGGCATCACCTATCTCGCAGCAAAAATCCGGAATACCGATAAAGGAGATCGATTGTGTTGATGGCCTTCAACTTGTAGTAGAGTCAGACGGAAAGACGCCAGGATGTGTAACACCTGAGACTCTTGGCAAGTTGATTCTGCGTGGGTGGGCTTCTATCAACAACCTACCTCTCAACCTTGTCTGCAACCTAGACTGTAAAAATCTAGTAGAAAAAGTGGGATATGTCTGTAATGCAGAAGGCAAAATTTTTTCATGCTATATGCAAGACTCGAAGGATGTTGCCAAAGTTACCATACCAAAGGGTGCATCAAACCAACAATCGAGCATGCTTAATTACATTCCAAACAAGATTACCATAGTCTTGGGAACAAACAACACAGTACAATGGTACAATCAAGATGATATTCCGAGCAGTGTTACAAGTGATCTGAAAAAATTTGTTTCTACTTCCATTATATCCAAGCATTCTTGGACGTATGTTTTTGACAGGCCAGGAATCTATTGGTATCACAGCGAGCCGCATCCTTGGATGCATGCAGAGGTAATTGTTTTGCCAGATGAATCTATACCTGTTATACCAGAAGGACCAATACACCCGTGATGTCTAATTGAAATCTCTACATCTTTCAATAATTATTTTCTCGTTAGCATTGGTACCAATTTTATTTGATGTTGCTTTTGGTGCATATACAGACAACCAAGATCGTAGAAACAAGGGGTTCTATGACGATATTACAAAAACTGAACTCGCATACAATGGTG
>JBGPGB010000293.1:0-3042 GCA_041483595.1 Nitrosotalea sp. | reverse complement strand
TTTGGTTGCATTGTAATTATTTTGTCAATTCATCCTTTATGATAATTTTTTATTGTACTGAAATTGGATTTGGTAAGATTTCTTCGTATTATCTTCGAATTGTTGGTAATTCTTCTATCGTAGGGATTAATGACAAACTATTTTTTCAAAGGTCTACCTTTTTTTATATTATTAAATACTTTAGCCAGTAGGACATTAAACCCAAAAGTCACCGCCAGATGGGTCGAAGTACAATGAATCTGACACCAACTCAAGGACTATTTAAAGCAAATCGTCACTCTTTCATCATTGGAGGGCTCATGCTCATAGGCACCTTTTGAAATCACTGATCCCACAATTCTTCACATCCGGATAGTTTTAATGTATAATTTTTTTCATTGGTATGGCCTGTTAAGTGGGGCTCGTTAACCATCACGATCTAATTTTATGTCAGTTTTCAAATTAGAAAATACCTATTCAAGTTGGAGATCATTTTGTACTGAATATATTTGAAAATTTGATTTTTAGATATAATTAATCTTGATTATATTCAAATGGAACAGTCTGATGATTCGTCCTAAACTCTGATCTTTCAAGAAGAGTATCTCGACAGCCAGTAAAAATAGTAATCCCCCGTTTACGCATGAAAACTGAAGCTACTAGATAATTATGTAAGTTATGATTTGTTGGAGAATCTTTAAGATCATAACTAAAGTAATGACGTTGTGAAAAAATCAGTAAAGATAGCAATCATTTCATGTATTACCCTTATTGTCATAGTTTCCACATTGGCGATTACAGTACATCTACGATTATCGGCAATTGAGGGAAATGAGATAAATGCAAATGAAAGTACTAGTCATAAAATTAACGAAATAGTACACACCATTAGTAATACAACAAATTCAGAAACCACCGAGAGTCCAGCACAACGAGCAAGTGAAGGAAAGTAAATGACTTGCGTGGGAAGAAAAACTACAACATTAAATTTCTAAAAGGTTACGGATTCTCTATCAAGGTTAAAGATTCTAAAATTATTATGAAGAACTGCTTTGACCCGTTCAAAGAACCTGAGGTCGAAGAATGGTTTGTCAATAATATGCCATATGAAAAAATTGTAATGTCAGGGAAAGGCTACATCTCAACTGAGGCACTAAGCCTACATTCAACACATTCGCAATTTCCTCTTTCAATGCAAATTTCACAACCATGGTCATAATGATGCCCAATAGTTTTCACCTCTTTACTTTTTTCTATGAATTTCTGGATTTCTTGAAAAAACTGTATCCCTTTTTCAGTGATAATATAAACACGATTCCTCTTATCAACTGCAGATTCCATCAATCCAAAATCTACTAACTTTTGGCATTTTTCAATTGCTGTGTGATGTGATAGATTTGCTCTTCTAGATATGGCAGATATTATTGCACCCTGCTTACCACAATCCACTGTTACGCGTAAAATATCTGAAATCATGCCCATCTCTGACCTGTATTGCTGTTTTAACATGTCATTCACTAAAAAAAATATTGTTAAAATCCAGACGTTAATTGACTAGGCTGTTAAGTCAAATTTTTGTTAAAGTTATGATTTATCGGCAACTGTTTAAAATGATAATCAAAGTAATCAAGTTATGAAAAAAGATTTTACATCTTTAGGAATAATTTTTTTCCTTATTTGTAATGTTTGTACCACTTGCTCCTACGGTGTTTTTAAATAATTATTTACCCTGTGATACTAGTACTTGTGAAAGAGGATACATTTGGTTTTATGAGATGATCTTGGATTGGAACAAGATCCTAATTTGCGGTAAAATATAACGCTAAAAGGAAAACAAATCATTTCAACGTAATCATCGTGTAACACAATTTTATTCTTAATAGGTGACACCATACAGCTATGTTTATTATTCATTAAAACTCTCGTGAGACAATGAGATTCGTCGTTCGTGCGACAATACCTGTTGAAGATGGAAACAAAATGGTCAAGGATCAAAAATTTCTACAAACCCTTGAGGCATACATCATTAAAACCAAAGCGGAAGCATCCTACTTTTACGAGGCAGGAGGCATGAGGACATTTACCTTCATTATTGACATACCAAGCGCAGATAAGATTCCTTCAATTGCCGAACCTCTGTTTCAAAGATACAATGCCAAAGTAGAATTTCATCCTGTCATGACACTTGCGGACTTGAAGAAAGCAATACAGAGTATTAAATAAACTCCCATTTTCTTTTTTAAAATAATTCATTGATATCGGTAACCGATCAACCGTCTTTCCATATTGATACTTTATCTATTTCATCTTGTGTACTCCCTGTCAATTCCATGCAACTTTATCATCTGTTATTCTTGATTTTGTCAGTAGGAGGTATTACACAAAAGTCAGCGCCAGGTAAGGGTGAAGTAAAATTAGTTTGACACCCTCTTATGTCAAATTAGTGGGAATGCAACTATATTCTAATAATTCTGATTCCATTAAATCCTGTTGTTTTCTTTTAATAATAATTCTTTTATTGGCGTTATGATTCTTAAATTATTTTTAGTTCTTTTAGTTTAGTTCTACTACTGTTAAGATAATTCAAAGTATTTCTCCATTTCATAGATGCCCTAATATCAGTTTGTTTCTCTAATTGTTTGTTAATGATTTCTGTAAAATCATGATAAACTAGACCGTCATCTCTAAATTTCTTAGACATGTTTTGAATTGTCTCGTTGTCAATAATAGGCCATGTTACTGCCCAACCGCCATATTCTATCATATTCTTCATTGGAATATCATACTTGTAAAAAAATTTATCAAAATCTTGATAATTGTTTTTCTTCATTTCGTTTAAAATTTTATTTGCAGTAGGTGTAGCAGATGCTCCAATCCACTCTGGTAACATGTGATATTCGGCTACTTCATCTACAGCAGGTCCGATTATCATTTCTTCGGATAGATAAAATGTTCCAGCAGATATTCCACCCCTCAAAAAAATATCCATTACCATTCCTCCAGCTATGAGAGTAGCAACAAAACTTGATGTTTCAAGCAAAAGATCTTCAATCGAATCTGTTA
>JBGPGB010000292.1:0-3051 GCA_041483595.1 Nitrosotalea sp. | reverse complement strand
GGGGCATTTATTTTGAGATCATATCCAAAGTTGACTTTTACGTCCTGTAAGCGATATCCTATACTATGTACTTGTATGAGTTCTGAGATGTGCAATTTATGTTGATCCTCCTTTGGACCTCTAATGGGATCGATCGATCAATTCTGTTAACCTTTTACTCTGATCATTTGATCTAGACTTTATTTGTACAAATTTATGGCCATTCATAACTGAAACACTTGTTTTCCTATTCAACATCAGACTCTGAGTTATCATCTAGTAATGTAAGTCTTTTTTCAATCTTAATAACAATAGGTCATACCCTAATACCCAACATCTTATTCAGATCGATACTAATAATTTGTGAATCCAATTTCCCAGACTTAATTTTATTAGTAAGTGAAAGACGTAGGTCCCTATGACCGAATCTTCGATGTGGGTGGAAAAATATCGTCCGACAAAGATCGCATCAATCATAAACCAGAAAGATATAGTAGGTAGCCTTAGGTCGCTTCTAAAGAATACATCAGAAATGCCACATCTGTTATTTTCCGGATCGGCCGGAGTAGGTAAAACTACTACTGCATTGTGTCTTGCAAGAGAGATTTTGGGAGATTCGTGGCGTGAACATACTCTAGAATTGAATGCTTCTGATGAACGGGGTATCAACATGGTCAGAGAGAGAGTAAAGAAATTTGCGAGATTTTCAGGTTTAGATACTAGTATTCCTTTTAAACTTGTTATTTTGGATGAGGCTGACGAGATGACCTCTGACGCCCAGACTGCCTTGAGAAGAATTATCGAAGACACTGCAAAACATTGTCGATTTATAATGATTGCAAATAACATATCAAAAATCATAGAACCACTCCAGAGTAGATGTGCTGTTTTCAAGTTTACAAGGATATCAGAAGAAGATGTTGTAAATCATTTGGAAGAAATTTGTAAAAAAGAGAAGATAAAGTATAACGAGAACGGACTGAAAACTCTTTATTTGTATTCAGAAGGAGATATGCGTCATTCTATAAACATGTTACAAGCAACAGCAAGTGTTGGAACAATAAATGAAGAGAATGTAAAATCATCTGCAGGACTTTCCAAGACAAGTGATGTGGGGGTGATTCTAAAACTTGCACTTGGTGGAAAATTTTTAGAGGCTCGAAACAAGATGATTGAACTTATCAAAGTTTATGGAATGTCAGAATCAGATTTTTTGAAATACCTCAATGAAGAATGTTACAGAGTTAAGAATTCTCATTTATCTGAGATGTTAGAGGCCATAGCAAAGTACGATTATAGGCTGATAATAGGAGCCAATCCAGAGATTCAGCTATCTGCTTTATTAGCAGAACTTGGAAATATAGAAAAAGAATAGCGCAGAGAGAGGGATTTGAACCCCCGCGTGCTTGCGCACATAGGCTCTCAAGGCCCACGCCATGCCGGGCTAGGCGACCTCTGCAAGTTTTTTTTGTAAGGACTTGTTAAAATTTGTTTAAGATCAGATGTTTTTTAGAATTTATGACTTGCGTAGGGTGGATTATAAGAAAAAGAAAAGGGACGAAAAATTTTAGTGGTGTGCGTGTGGATTGGCAGAGCCGGTTTCCATTTTTACAAAGGTTCCGGCTGCTTTCTCGTGGTGTTCTAAGTTAGACTGGTCTACTTTGATTGCTTGAGGAGGACAAACTGATACGCATGCCATGCACCATATACAGTCATGTTCTCTAATTGGGTCAGCCTTGTCAGTATAGTCAGCTCTGTGTTCTTTTTCAGAACTACCAGTTCCAGCAAATGTTGCATCTATTGTCTTATTTGCTGGTATATCTTGTTCTGTTCTGTACCATTGAAAGACTTGTACAGGACATGCCTCAATACATGCACCGTCTGCAACACATGAATCCCAATCTACTGCTACCATTGTACCACTTACACCTAATGGTTCGATTTTTTCTCCTCGAGCCTTGAAGGATGCGATGCAATTTTCATCTTTTGAAGCTTCTGCTAATCTACCAGGGCCCCATTTAAAGTGAAAATGCTCACCATCAGAGTGATTTATTTTTCCAATTGGTTTGTAACCCTTTGGAAAATCTTCTGGTATCGGCATGGTTTTTTGTCAAAGGATATCTTATTTAAACCTAGACTAAACTAAGGGAAATTTTGCATCTCTTTTTCATGGATATCTTGAATTGCCTGATCTACCTTGATTGCTTTGGTCGGACAAACTTCAACACAGGCCATACACCAAATACAATCCGCTTCTTTTACAGGAATTGCCTTGTCAGTGTAATCTTTTCTATCGTTCCTGCCTGTTTCACCAGGATTTTTGTACCATTCAAAAACCTTAACCGGACAACTTAACAGACATATTCCATCAGCAACACAAGAATCCCAGTCTACTGCTACGAAGGTACCATGAATCCCCATTGGTTTTATCTCTTCACCTGCAGCTAGGTAATCTGCTTTTACTTTAGGATCTGATGCTGCTTCTGCAAGACGTCCAGAACCCCAAACTAGGTGATAATTTTCACTTAATGGATCTTTGAATTTTTCAATCACTTTGTGATTTGCTGGAAAGTTTGGATCTATAGGCATATTATCAGAAGTTCTTGTTTGTTATTTAAAGTGTGTACAAGATAAATTCATATCTTTCACAAATCGCTCTAATTTATTGGGAATTTTCAAGTATGATGTATATCGTAATCCGAATGTAGGAATCTATGCCAAGTGTAACGACAAGTTTGTTTTCATACCAAATGGATTTGCTACTACAAAAGCAAAGAACCTCGCAGAATTTTTAAAAACTGATTATGTCTTTACGTCAGTTGCAAATACAAGATTACTTGGACCATTAATGGTTGTAAATAACAGAGGACTTTTGCTTCCACGTAATTGTTATGAAGAAGAGATATCTCATTTAAAAAAATCAACTGGACTTAATGTTGATGTCCTGGATACAAAACATACAGCATTAGGAAATCTAATTTGTGCAAATGATAAGGGAGCAATCATGTCTCCGCTTATTCCAACAGAATATGTCAAGAAAGTTGAGGATGTATTAGGAGTAGAGGTGATAAG
>JBGPGB010000291.1:0-3057 GCA_041483595.1 Nitrosotalea sp. | reverse complement strand
TTATATCTATGAGTTTTGACCTGCAGAATCCTACTACGTATTTTGCAAATTTCTCTAAATATTTACCATCCATAAAAAGATATAATCTCCATAACTCTTCATGTTTCTTCTGAATTATCTCTAGCTCTTGTCTCAGTAAATCCTTGCCAATTTCTTCTAGAGGTATAATTGTTCCATCAGTCCACAAGCATTTTGTACGAGCTATCTTGCCAGGATCTTTTTTCGTGACATACAACACGATTGACCCCGGCGCTAAATCAAGGAGGTCTTCAAGATAGGATTGAAATCGGTACCGCTTATCAGGGTCGACATATTCTTTTATCACATCCTGAATCTTCTCCGCTTCTGGACCTTCCTTTCTACTATACACCATGTATGGTGGTTTGTATAGCTCTCTTTTCTGAAATTTGGAAATTAGATTACTAACGGCTTTAGCATGATTTTGTTCGTCCCCAAAATAACTATCTGGATTCACTAAAGATAATTTGTAAACCAAAGCATCATCGCCCAATTTCATAAGATCCTCATAACTTCCTTCTAGTCCACCTTTCGTTAATTTGAGAAACCTATAGACTGCACCAATTAGCATCGCTGATGCGGCTGCCTTGACCCTGTGGTAGTAAACTCTTTCCGCCAAAAAGTATCTTTGTCTAACAAATTCGACCGCACCACTAAGAGCATCTAGTTTCATTCTTCCTTTTTTTACCAGGAGTAAGGTAATACGTGCTTCATTTTTACTATTTCCCATAAGTACAAAATTACTGATTAACCTCAATTCCTTTGAAAGGTTTAGACCAGTAAAATATGAATCACGCAAAATATAGTCAACCAAATCAGCACAGATGGTATTTCCAACAATATCTCCTACGTATGGGTGATCAAGGTTACCTACCGCTTTGTCTTCTGGGACCTCTTCCTCAATCATTTGATCTAGTATTGGATCTATTCCTTCGATAGCTCGTAAAATTTTCTTCAATTCCTCAAAAAAGATTACCGAATCATCTTTGCCAACTGAATTACTTAGGTATGAAATGATGACATCATCCATTTTCCGTTTTGTAAAAAAATATTCCACCCTTCTCTTGTCAGCCCACTGTGAATATTTTAAAATATTTCCTTCTTTTTCTAAAGTATGACCAAATGGCATATGAGCACTATCGTGCAACAGTGCAACCATTCTAGTTAGAACAATGTCTCGATTATTGAGTGAGAAAATATGATTCCCATTCTTCTCTGTTTTGTTGGTAAAATCTCTTAGCACTATATCTCTATTTTCAAAATTTCTTTGTACCGCATCAATTATTTTTTGCGCAACGTATACAGCTCCCAATGAATGTTCAAATCTTGTGTGTTGAGCTGTAGGGTATACAAGATAGGTAGCGCCTAGCTGTCTTATGTGGCGAAGACGCTGAAATACCTCTGTATCTATTATTTTACACTCAAATTGGGTAAGCCATATGTCTTGGTGGACGGCATCTCTAAAAACAGTGTATGGTCTTAAAAGGCTACTCCATTTATCTTCTGATTCCTCGTTCAACTCATTTACTTACTCATACTAACTAAAAAATCTCTCCATCATGGTTTTCCTTTTTACTGACTTCGATCATTCAGGTTTTCCTGTTTTGAGGAAAAAGATCTATTTACTAAAAGTAAGATCCATCGAAATCCCTAGTGTGTCACAAACTAAAGATCAGGAGAGATTTGGACCGCTATTTGGCAAAATTATATGTCTTAACCTTTTTGTGACTGCCGATCTGATCGCTGTTCTAATATCTACTGTAATTTGCTAAAAATAATGACTTCGGACTAGTGACTAAATTTGGGTAATAGTACTTTTGAAATTATAAATGAAATAGCAATTACAGAAGAACTTGAGAGGGAATGAAAAGAAAGAAAGTTTGAATCAGTACCAGAAGTAGTAAGAGTAATTCTTAGTGATCATTTTAGAAGTAAATAATTGCATCACTCAAATTAAAAATAGAATTGATTATACTTTCACTTTTGATTGTCTTGCTTCATTCCAAAGTGGTACAAATTCAAACAGAATTGCGATTGCAATTAGTACAAGTGAACTTTTGAATAAATCTGCTGTCACAAAATGAGCATCATATCTACCATATACCATTATTCCAAATAATATTGCTGTTGAAACAATAGCAATAAGAATATGACGTGGGATGTATTTTATTGCAAACATTTTAGGTTGTGTTACCTTTAATGCAATATCACGAGCGTGTCTTGACACTTTGTTATCTAATGAATCCTCTTGTAAATCATAAGATGAGTTATGCAATTGTAGTTCAGTTTTTAATGCAGAAAGTATTGAACCACGTCGTCTTGCAGCATTTTCAGATTTTGATATGTAGTAATAATGTGATTCATAGCATATTGTAGCCAAGGTTGATTTAGTTGGGTAATCTAGATGAGGAGCAAGTACAAAAATCAACTTTTCACTAGTTAGTGGTATTTTGCCTCTGAATACCAACATTTCATCTTCTTCCTTTACGTTAAAAAATCCAAGGCTAATGAAACTTGGTTCTTTCATTATTTTTGCAACAAAACTATAAGGTGTATCTACCGTAAAAGTTAGTTTATCAAGATCATCGTCAGAACCATTCAATGCAACTATCCACCTCACAATTTCTGTTTGTACGAATCCAGTCATTCCCAAAAGAAAGAATACCGCCATAAGGATGACAACTATTTGACCTGCATTTTGTGGTGTTACGGTTGTCGAACCCTGATTTATTAGCAAAGCCGTTGAAAGAATTGTTGTTATTATTACTGCTGTTACTATCTGCATGTAAATTGGAGAAACAATTCTTTTTGGTTTTGACAATAATGTAGCGGGTACACTGTAAGCAATCCCAAGAACAAAATACAAAAGTACAGAGCCAAATTCTGGTGCACCAAACGAAATGGTTTGATGCGGAGGTTGTACTGTTTGCCATAATGCAAATACCAAGTACAAAACATTGATTCCTACACCTAAGAAAGTAAGGACAAATAATCTTAGTAGTGAGAATTGTTTTTCTAAGTTTTTGTAGATTTCCACTA
>JBGPGB010000290.1:0-3083 GCA_041483595.1 Nitrosotalea sp. | reverse complement strand
TGTAAAAAATTAGGAATTGTTCCACAATCACTTGAAATCTTGCTTACAAAAAGAAGACTGTACAGTGAACTTTTAGCAAAAGAGACTGACATTGAAAAGAAAAAGATTTACGATGCTCGCAAGTCTGCCCTAAAGTGGATTCTTGTAACATCGTTTGGCTATCTAGGTTTTAACAATGCCAAGTTTGGCAGAATTGATGCACACATGGCAGTCTGTGCATTTGCAAGACAATTGTTATTACAAGCAGTCAGAATTTCAGAAAGACATGGATTTAGGATACTGCATGGTATAGTTGATTCACTCTGGCTCTACAAAAAAAACTCTACAAAAGAAGAATGTGATAATCTACGCAAAACAATCGAGATTGAGACTGGTTTTTCATTATCACTTGACATTTACAAGTGGATTGCGTTTATGTCATCAAAAAATGATGAGACATTGCCTGTTGCAAATAGATATTTTGGTGCATTTGAGAGTGGAAAATTAAAAGTGCGAGGAATAGAACTTAGAAGACATGACACGCCATTGTTTTTCAAAAGACTTCAAGATGAGATATTAAATGAATTTGCAATAGCAAATAACATTGATGAAGTGAGAAAAATGCTTCCAAGAGCAGTCAAGATATATTAAAAATATCTCTACGAATTAGAAAATAGAAAAGTTTCTTCCTATGAACTGGCTTTTACCACAAGAGCATCAAAAAAAAGTGAAGATTACAAGGTAAATACAATTCAAACTGATGCCATATCACAATTAAAACAAGAAGGACTGGAAACAGATGCTGGACAAAAGATAGAATATGTCATCACTGATTATACTAGAAAAACAAAGAGGGTAATTCCACTTACTATGGCTCAAGAATCAAACTATAATGTAAAAAGATATGCAGAGCTGCTTGCTCATTGCTATAAAAGTATCACACAACCGTTTGTAGATATAGATTTGGATTGAAAAAGTAACTAAACAAATTGAATTACAGCAGATTAAATTCTTAAAAAAAATCCCACAAATGATGAAATTATTCTAGTGATTTTCAAACATGAGAGGATCATGCTTTAATACAATTCAAAAGTGAAGTATTCAATAAATTCACCATGAACAAGAAAATCATTATCGCTATTACACTTTCATTGTTTGCAGTTGTTTTATCGTCAGGACTTTCACAGTCTGCATTTGCATTAAATGACGCATCTGCCTCTAACACAATCGTTCAGGGAAAAAACTCTGTATTGGTGCTAAAAACAGTGCCACTAACAACTAGTACAATTGCTCACATCCAATTCAAGTTTCCAGCAGGATTTACCTTAACCGGTGCCAAAGTATTCCGAGTCCAAAACATTGGAGCAGGCTACTTTACATTTCCAAATGCTAATACATTACAATATGATATAACAACGCCTACGCTAATACCTGCAGGCCAAAAAATTTCATTACTTGTTGGTAATATAGTCTACCCAAGCACACCAACTTCGAGTACTATTGTGTTCACCGCATTTGATTCTTCCAACAATGTACTAGAGTCTGGCACAACTGGTATCAGCATCATATCTCCAAGTGCAGGTACAACAGGAAATCAAGGAGCAACAGGCACCACTGGAAATGTCGGTATTCAAACAACACCTCAAATTGCACCCGCAGTATCAACAGCAATGGGATTTAGAGGTAATTATGCTCCTTCCACATGGTTCTTCTCTACTACCTCAGATGGTTCTGTCTATAAAGCAGGTGCACCTGCTTTCATTGCATTAGCTGGAGGAAATGATGGGAGTGGTTCTCCAGGTAATACTGATTATACAGTTCCAATCGCTTGTGATGGGGCTGTTACGTTTAATTGGTATTTTCACGGTGAACCTGTTGACGTTGATACCGGTCCTCAGTGGGATCCATCTGGTTATACTGTCAATGGAGTATTTACACAGGTAACCGACGATGCAGGGACTGAGTTTCAGAACGGATTTGCATCAGTTCCAGTATCTAAAGGAGATACGTTTGGTTTTCATATTCATTCTCTTGATAATGCAGTTGCCCCTGGTGTATTTACTAGCCTTACAAACTTCTCTGGTCCTTGTAATTTCTCACTAGATGATATTAGATATGTGCAATCAGCTGGTGGAGATACAGATTACGTTATAAAAAACAAACCTGGTATAATCTTCTATACTGTTACTTCTACCTATCCTGATCCTCAAAAAATTAAAGTGGAATTTATTTTCACTAATGATGCTAATACAGCCAAGGATATTACACCTGATGTGACAATACAACCTGGAAAAAATACATTAAATATTGATCCGTTATATCGCGATGCACCCTTTGGAAATACATACGGAATTGCAATGCAGCTAAACCCTGATGGTGTAACCGATGAAGCTGACAACTACAAGTACAAGTCCTATGATGTAAAACAAGCTCAGCCCATCAAAGTTTTGTTTAGACCAGTTGATCAGGTTAATAATGCATTGGCTATTGTACCAAGCTGCAACGCGGTGACAAAGATTGGAGAGAGTTCAAAGGTTCTAATAGAGGCTATGTATCCGTTAGCGCCTACTCAGTTTGAGACTTATTATAATTGTGCTCCATTTGAGGCGTATGTCCCATTTGAAACTGATTTTAGTGTATTAACGAGATTAGCAAAATCTGCACATGAGGCAGGGTATACCATAGGAGTTGGCATTACTAGTCCGCTCTTTTTCCCTTTTGATAAGGGTGGAGAAGCATTCATAAATATTCAATCTGCATTAATATCAAATGATATATTTGATAAAACTTTTCCTGTCGCTCATGAGATAGGACATGACTTTGGTCTTATACCACCAGGTAACCTTGAATGTAAAGCGGGTCATTCATGGGACCAGACTCATACCTGCTTCACAATCAAAGACGTAAGTTTTGATAGTTCTTCTAATAATCCACTGAATTGTAGTTTTTTTCTGTGTTATTGGGATTTTATGGTAGGTGATCAACAAAAAAACGAATGGATTTCACAGCCTGTTTACGATCTTCTCTTTAGTAAATTAAAGGTACCAGGTGATCCTACACTCATAGATATGAGTGGACAAATTTTTAAAAATGGTACAGTAATA
>JBGPGB010000289.1:0-3105 GCA_041483595.1 Nitrosotalea sp. | reverse complement strand
TGTTTCAAATCATCTTCTGTGTGATTATCAATGCTATAACCCGCAACTATTCCAAGATTATCATATTTTTTTGTGGCTTCTATAAGGTGTAATGTAGACGGTCTTTTTTCATTTACCTTATAGGATGATATAACAATTGAATAATCTACATTATTACTTGTCATTTCTAAAAGTAATTTTTGCACCCTTTCATCAAGTGAAGAAATTGTTTCTAACGATTCATATCGATTAAGATGAGTGTGACAATCGATTATCATCTATTTCACTTGTAATCTGGATTTTTCCACTCTATGAATGTTGCATAATTTAACGAGCGACTATCGTGTATATAGTTTGGTAAAATCTTGATAAACTTAAAACCATTTTTTAATTGAAACTGAAGCACTGGTTCATTTATTATCCCAGCAATTACTTTTTGAACATATTCATCAGGTGGCATATTTGGAAATTCACAGTAATTGAACAATCTCCCCCCAGCAATTATTCTTTTTAGATTTAATTTTATACAAAGATCTTTTCTATAATCATAGAGTTTTGTTGCAATTCCAAGTCTTCGATGTTCTGGATGTGTTGATACATCAGCTCCATAGAGACTATCGCCTTTAGGATTATGGTTTTTTAATTCAGCACCACCGCAAATTCCCATCCATGTGTGCTCTTTGTATTCTGGTTCAAGTTTTACTATCAGACTACTCATAGATCCCACAATTTTTCCCTCATATTCTGCTACAAACTGACCTTCCGGAAAGATTTTCAAATGGCGTTCCAAATGATGTGGCTTCCAAATCATCCCTTCTATCGCCATAAATGGAAATGAGACTTCTTGTAGCTCAACTATTTTTGGTATGTCTTCATGAGAAACAACTCGTATCTTCAGTTTTGATTTGTCATGAACCATATACGATGAAGATGTTATTATTCAATATGAACGGTAACAAGAATTCACTCCAATGAGGATTAAGATAGTTTTAGATCTTTCTAATGATGTAAGATATGACTTATTTCCGGTCATTTGACAAACTAAAGATTTTTGGAATGAAGATTCAAGTCATTGTATAATCTGAGTAGCAAGACTCCTAAGTCTTTCCAATCTTTTATACGATATTCCAGTTTCTCCAGATAGAGTATTCATGTTAGATTTCAGCAAGTCCTTGGCAAGCATCATATTATTTCTTGCAAAAGATACAATTTCATATTTATTTAATCCCAATATAGTAATAGGATATAGTCCCTTTTTCTCAATCATGCTTTCAAGACTTCTCTCAGGTGGATATCTCCACGAAATTATTTGTTGGCCTATACACTGTGCATATGTTCTCGCATCACTAGATAACTTGGTGTTACAAACTAGCATTTCACCATCATACTTGTCCTTAAGATCTAAAAATCTTGCATGTGTGTATAATGATTCTTTAAGACCTGTGTATAACCCTGTCATGTTGTGATACTTGCATTCAATCAAGTATTTTTTTCCCGTAGAAATAAATTCTGCAATAAGATCAATTTCATGTTTTACGCATTTACCTTGTTCTATTGATCTAGTAGAAACAATATTGTATCCATAGGCTCCAAGTATTTCACCAACATAAGTCTCAAAACGATAACCCGCAGGGCCCATCCTCAATATAGATTCTTTCAATCTATACTTGTGTCTAATTATTGTGCTCTCATCCTCGATTTTGAGTGCATCTAAAACCATTTTGTAGATTTCAGATGTTCTCATGCCATCATGTACCTTGTTCTGTACTCTTTCTGAGATTTTCTTTGCCATCTTCCCACTAGCTCCTGCTCTGATACAGGTAGATTTTACTTTGTGAAGATTAAATGGTACTTTAGTACCGTTGGCTTTGATTACCCAAATGGTTTTTTGATTCATGTTCAGAAATTCTCGGTAGTTGTATTAAATTATCTCAAAGTCATGTTCAGATCATATCTTACCATGATAAATTATAATAATAAAATGAAGAAAGAAACCGTATAGAATAGCTACAATAATCACATTACATTACAATAATATTTTGCGAATTGATTGTAACTCTTTTCTACGTTTTGCATTAGGCTTCGGATAAGTCATTCGAAGTTCATAAAGAGCATCTAGAATGATCTGTGAAACTATCAACTGAGTATTCTCTTTATTATCAGCAGGAACTACATACCAAGGCGAATTAGAAGTACTTGTTGCATTCAGACAATCCTCATAAGCTTTCATGTAATCCTTCCAGAACTTTCTCTCTTCTATATCGGCAAGGCCAAATTTCCAATTCTTCTCTGGTGCATCAATACGCTGAAGAAATCGCTTTTGTTGTTCATCTTTTGAAAGATGAAGGAAAAATTTGATGATTCTAGTTCCGTTTCGATGTAGATGTTTTTCCAAGTCCACAATAGAATGATACCTATCTTGCCAAAGGGTTTTCTTATCAAGAAATTCATTCGGTAATCGTTGACTTGACAGTATCTCAGGATGTACTCTAACAATTAGTACTTCCTCATAATATGAGCGATTAAAGATGCCAATTCGTCCACGTTCTGGTAGACAGCGGGTTGTGCGCCATAGAAAATCATGTTCAAGTTCCTCAGCACTAGGATGTTTGAAACTGAACACTTGACATCCTTGTGGATTTACTCCAGACATCACATGTTTTATTGCACTATCTTTTCCAGCAGCGTCCATTCCCTGAAATACAATCAATAAAGAATACCTATTGGTCGCATAAAGAAGACTTTGCAGCGAGCTCATCTTCTGGATATGGTCTCCAAGAATTTGATGATACTGATCTTTTGACTTACATACAGGCTTGACGTTTGTTGACCATTTTTTGAGATTGACCTTTTCTCCTGGTCTAACAAGAAAATCTTTGGAGTTGATTTTCATCATATTCATAGGAAAAGGTCTTTAATTTATCTAATTCTCCATTTTTATAGTAAAATAAAGCATTAAACATCACATCAAAAATAATCATATTAAAATGAGTTCAGACAAAACCGCTATACAGAAGATGATTCTAGAAGGAATTAGTTATGCCAAGCTTGGAAAACATAAGGATGCAATCTCATTTTTTGATAAAGTCATAAAGCAAGATCCTCAAAATATAGAGGCATTATACA
>JBGPGB010000288.1:0-3111 GCA_041483595.1 Nitrosotalea sp. | reverse complement strand
TTCGTTCTGCTACTGGTCACTATATTGGTGCTAACGATACAGAAGATGATACTCTTATTCGTGGAGAGCTTAATGGTATTAGAATATCCACAGCAGGAAGTAATAAGATCATAATGTCAGATCACACTTTGGGAGAAAAGGGTGAACCAACCGAAGCTGGCAATAAGCGTGGTATCTTTATAGAAAGTACATCTAAGCATGTCTTAGAGTTTCACGATGAGGGCAATAAACAGCATAGTTTGTCAAGACAGCATCCACCTATAGACCCAGAAACAGGAGATCAAGAGAATATTTCCGATGCAAAAGCGGATAAGGCTTATGTGTTGCTTCGTTCTGGATATGGATTACAATTAAGAATGGAAGATGCCTCTAGTCAGGAAGAAACACAGAATCAGTATTTGCAGTTATTAGCACCACAGAAAGATAATGAAGAGCGTGGTCCTCACATGATGGTAATGCAAGAACAGCCAGAAGGACCAGGATTGGTATTAATGCGTGCTGGCGGAGTGTATTATATTAATTCTTATGATGATTCTATAGAAGTTGTTGGTGATGAAAATAATCCAATTCCAGCCAATAAATTTGTTCAAGTAATGGGTGATTATATTGTAGATGTTAACAATTACTACTTTAACCATAATAAACTTACTATTTTTCAATCAGAGACTTATATTGTTTTATTTGCCGGAAGAGATTGCGATGATCCACAGGCCGAAGCAGAAACAGCAGGACAAACAGCAAATGATAACGTTCAGATTGCTATGCAGTCTAATGATTTAGGAGTTCCAAATCAATTGCCGTTAAATAAAAATCCTTGTTTGCATCCTGTAGTAGTTGGCGCTGATCCTTGGGTATGTCCTGTAACTGGGTTTGTTCATTTTGGTGTAATAGCCGATCCAGCCGACCCAACACGACTTTTGCATAATAGTTTGAGTGATAGGGTTTTTGCATCTAAATCAAAAGACAAAAATCCAGAAAACATAGAGGTATAGTAAATAGAATATGGCAAATAATAGTAATAGTTGGAAAGGTTTTCCTTATCCTATTGTTAAAACATCTGGCGGGTTTTTTAAATCCAAGAGTGGCGCAGCACAAATTAAGTCAGATTTGTTGATTTTACTATTAACATATCCTGGTGAACGTGTGATGCTTCCAGAATTTGGAACACCACTACAAGATTTAATCTTTGAACCTGGGGACACTACACTTATTAATCAGGCACGACAAATGATTATAAAGTCCATTAATAGGTGGGAACCAAGAGTTCGTATTGATAAAATTGAGGTCACAATAAATCCATCAGCAAAGAATCTTAATAAAAATGATAATTTGAATGAAAGATTTGCTATTTTAAATATTAGGATTTTGTTTAATGATCCTGATGTTTTAACCCACTTACAGGAACTAGTATTAGATGTGCCTTTGCCATCTTAATGAAGGTATAACTTATGTCAAATGATTGCCCTACATTATTGAGTCCATTAGCTCAGTCTCAACAAGCAGCGTCGGAGATTTTGCCATCATTGAATTATACTAATCAAGATTTTGCCTCTTTGAAAACAAGGCTTGCTTTATTAGTTGAACAAAGATTTGCAAATGACTTCACCGACTTTTTTGAGTCCGATCTTGGCGTTATGTTAATCGAGTCTTACGCTTTCTGTACTGATATGTTATCTTTCAAAATGGATCAACAAGGAAATGAAAGATACATTGATACCGTTGCAGAACTTGCTAATGCTTTTCGTATTTGTAAAGCAGTAGGATTTCAACCAACACCGCCTATAGCTTCTACTGCTTTGTTTAGCGTTGCAATTAATACTTTACTTCAAACAGACTTAGTTATTCCTTCTGGTTATCCAGTTACAGCAACTAGTAATGTTAGCAACTCAGGACAGATTATTTATGAACTTTATCCGGCAGATATAGACAATAACCCAATTTTCGACCAGGATATATTGATTTCATCTGGCTCTTTTACCAATACTTCTATTGTGGGTGTTGCAGGCAAAACATCTAGCGATTCATACACTTCTACCGGAATAGTAAATCAAACTTATACCTTGCTTCAAACCCCAGTATTGTTTGATAGTGTTATAGTTGTTGTGAATGGAACTACATGGACGCACGTTGATTTCTTTACGGATTCAAAGCCAAGATTTGAATATAGAATTGAATATGACTCTAAATGGAATGCAACAGTAATCTTTGGTAATGGTCAGGCTGGATATATTCCAAGTCAAGGATCACAGATTCAAATTACATATAGAGTTGGCGGTGGAACTAGTGGAAATGTTGTTACTGGTGCTTTTAACTTTCAAGCAGGCTTTTTGGTCCCAGGATTCAATATAACTGTACCTGTAACATTCATTAATTATACAGCAGGAAACAATGGATATGATGGTGATACGATTGATGATATTCGTAGGAAACTTCCAGCATTTGTTAAGGTTCAAAATAGAGCAGTAACAGGAGAAGATTACAAATTGAATGCTGAACTTTTCACCTCTCCGTATAATGGACAAGTTGGTAAAGCTACTGCCGTTCTTAGGAATCATGGTTGTGCCGGAAACATTATAGATTTGTTTATCTTGTCTAGAGATGGAGCTAATGGATTAACTCAAGCAAGCGATCAATTAAAAGTTGATTTAGCTGTTCACATGGATGATATTAAAATGCTTACAGACTATCTTTGCGTAAAAGATGGAGTAGTGGTTTTTGTTGATACTATTATTGATTTGCATGTCCCTAAGTTCTATAGAAAGTTTGCAGCCCAAATACAAGCACAGGCTCAACAAATTATTACTTCTTTTTATCAACTTGGGAATTGGGAATATGGCAAGACGCTGAAATCTAATGATTTATTGCAAGCATTATCTTCCATTAAGCAAGTTACAAGTGTTGATATTACATTTATAACTAATAACCAAAATCAACCTCTGGATGTTGTGGTTCCAAAATACTATGAAATTATACGCCCAGACAATACAAATATAGTTTTAACATTTGAGTAAAATATGGCACTACTAACGATTGACCAGAACCCGACAATAACAGATACGATACTTTTCGATCTATATACAACCGACGATAGCGGTGTGGCTATTACTCCGT
>JBGPGB010000287.1:0-3112 GCA_041483595.1 Nitrosotalea sp. | reverse complement strand
TTAATCTAATTGCTTTTTGGTGGAAGATAATGGAAGCTAATAATATTTTCGATGTTTTTGATTTAAAGGCAGGAACAACACTTCGTATTCCTGCGGTTCTGGGCTAATTATGATTTGTACTCTAAGTGGATTATGTGGAAATATATCGCCAAATTTGACCAAAAAGGCAATTGAAGAACCTAGTCTTGCGCCCTTTGTACAGGTTCAAATTAGGGCTGCAAATAATGCTGTTTTAGCACAAGCATTTCTAAATGCATCTGAAATATATGGAAATAATCCAATTGAGATAGGTGTGGGTAATGGCTCTTTTCCAGCAGCAGTTAAATCACTTCAAGTAGGAACATCTAATGGTGCAGGCGCAGAAATAGAAATTATAGATCAAGAAGGTGGAGATTTTAGTGTTATCTTTGAAAGAGTAACAAGACTTGGTACAGCTACAGATTCATTGTGTTATATTAGATGGGGATGGGTTTCAACAAATTGTGGCGGCGGCTCAGTGGCAGTAACAACAGCAGAAAACCCAAGAGGCTTTCAACCAACGGGTGGAAGTGTTTCTCCTTGGATATCTCTTGTGTTGATGACTTTTTCTGTAGAATATTCTGCCGGAACAGTAAAGTATAAAATACATTGCGTTGACACAATGAACACATTAGTAACTTCAAAATTTAGCGGTGTTATAAATGATCGTTTCAAGGTAGCAGTTGAAACACTTTGTAGGGAAAGAGCGGTAGCTGTAAGATTTGTAGCATTTAATGGTGCTACTGAAATACCGTTTAGGTTTAAAACTGATGGTGCTGGTACTTGTGATGCTAATACTGGCTTGAGGCGGGAGTGGCGAGGACAAAACCGAACGGTAATGACCTGTGTATATGAATGGGCTAGATTACATCTTGCTGATACTGGTGGACCAAACGGATTGCCTATTAGAGTAATATTTGATCCTACGACTGGCGCTAATGGAACATTGATTTTTTTAGCAAGCCCTACCGATCCTTGTGCTAGTGAAAATGCTGCTAATGCTAATAACTCTATTGCTAACTATGTAGTTAATGGTGGATGCGATAGCCCAGTCATTAGTTTCAAGCCAACTATAGGATGGACAGGTGTTGGAGCAAATGCTGCTGGTGGTGGTGGTGGTGGTGCTGCGCCAGGAACTCAACTAAACAGAGGTCCAGAACCATGTTTAGCTAATATAAGAAGCAATCCTCATTTATACACTCCCACAAATGGCGGTATTAGACTTGGTACTAATCTTGCTGTTAGCGCTAATAGAGAGGATATATTAGCGTCCGGGCCGTTAAGAGCTTTGAGATATGTTCATAGCCATACAATAACTAATAATTTGGCTAGTCTTGCTTGGAACCCTATTACAGCAGAATTAAAGGTACAAGGTGATCCTTCATATACTCATCCATTGCTTTATCTTGGTAGGTTTATGAGTTTAAGTGTTTTGAATCCTTTTCAAATAGGAACTCAAGCACCTTGTAGATGGACTAACATTCCATCTTGTAATGAAGTATTATCCAATAACGGTTGGATTATTGAAGGAGTTTCGCACGATTTAAGAGAAGGTTCATATACAACTACTTTCAAGATAAGACTATTAGCTCCGGGACAAGATGCTGTTCTTGATGCATTTTTAGCTCCTATTCTTAATGCAGCTAGTTCAGTAGGAAATGCAATCGCTGGTTTACCATTTTAATAGAGAAGATTTATGAGTCAAATAGAACAAAGATTAAGAAGATTAGAGCAAATACTAAATGAGTCTCAGTATGATACTAGGCACATGGTTCGCTCTGAGCTTTATCAGAGAGAGCGCTTGGATATGCAACCCGAAGCTGTTCCTCATATGATTAGTGCTCTTTGCGTTAATACCATAGACCCAATGGCAGAAGGACAAGTTCAATTTTATACACCATTTGTTACAGGCCCAGGTGTTCAAGTTAAAGATTTACCTTGGGCATATCCTATTTCTCCATTTGGTGGTTTTGATGACTCTGGTGTAACTTGGATTCCACCTGCTGGCTCTAAACTAGCTTTGTTGTGTGAGAACGGTGATATTCATCATTGTTACTACATAGGAACTTTTTGGACAGGAACAAGAGGAGTAAATCCAGGTACTAATCAAGGTTCTGTAGCGGAGCAAGATATAGGAGATATGCCGTCTGAGGACAATAACAGATTAGACATATGGGGTTATCATATACCAGAATATGATTGTGTTTGGGAAAGTACAAGAGATGGTTATAACCTTGGATCAAATGATGGCGATCAAGTTAAGCAACCTTGGAATACAGACAACTATCAAACAAAAGATTGGGATACACAAGATGACTTTGATCCAAACCCAGAATCAAATCAGTTTATGACTTATCCTCACATATATGGGTTTAAAACCCCTGGCAAACATTATTGGAAAGCACAAGACGGAGATCATAAATGTAATGAAAAATGGAGCAGAATGGAATCAGCAACAGCTAGAGGCAACATCTTTATGATGAAGGACGATCATCTACACCCAGCAGCGCAATGGGCTTTTAATGAAGATTCTGGTTTAGATTTAAGTGAATGTCACTCTCCAATGGAAGAATTTTCAGATTGTACAGACCCTAATGAAACTAGTGAATGCGATGGCGAAGAAAGCAATCAAGAGATTAGCAAAGAAGAGTTTGGTAATCCATTTTATAAACGAAAAGAGGAAATGAGATTTTATAAAGCGCCAGATTCACTTGCTCAATATCAAAATCCAAAATGCGAATTGCCTCAAAGCGGTTTTCAACTGCAATCTCTATCTGGCATTCAATTTGTAGCGGATGATAGTGTAGATCAACCTCAAGGTATTCCTAATTGGAAGCTGGACTTTGATTGGGGTTGCAATGACATAGCAAAGTGTAAAGTTTTTATTCGTTCTGCTACTGGTCACTATATTGGTGCTAATGATACAGAAGATGATACTCTTATTCGTGGAGAGCTTAATGGTATTAGAATCTCTACAGCAGGAAGTAATAAGATTTTAATGTCAGACCATACGTTGGGAGAAAAGGGAGAACCAACAGAAGCCGGTAATAAGCGTGGCATTTTTATAGAAAGTACGTCCAAGCATGTTTTAGAG
>JBGPGB010000286.1:0-3117 GCA_041483595.1 Nitrosotalea sp. | reverse complement strand
GTTCCTAAAAAATACAAGAAAAAGATTAACAAGAATTGGAGCGGTCAAAATCCAGTTTTCAGTCCAGAAGATAGGAATAAAGTTTTAGAGTATTATTTGCCGAGCATCGAAAGACTTGAAAGATTCACTGGCCGAGATTTATCGGGGTGGAAAAAATGAAAAGAGAACAAATAGTCGTTGGTGGTTATTACGCCATAGCGAATTACGCCAACAAAAACAATGTAGTTTATAGAGTTAAAGATATTAAGCGACGGATTTTAGATAGTAAGCTACTTGAGGATGTCTTGTATGATTATTATGACTCAGAAGGCAATATTCGTGGGTACGGGAAACTGGCACTAAATGCTTTCGCTGAATCGGTGGTTGGTAGAGTTAAACCCAGATATATTAAAATTCAATGGGGGAAGTATGGAAGTAATAAAAATTAAATACCGCAAACCAAAGCAGATATTTGAAATTGCTCTTTACACACATAAAGATGGTGAAGTTGTTGAATTAGAAGGAAAAGGATACAAAAGACAAAAATGCAAGATGGATGGCAAGACTATAGCCTTCCCAACAGCAACAGGAGATTGGGGTGAAATTTGTTCTTGTGCTTTTATTCGTAATGGCGCAACTTACTTAACCAAAGATTGCAATTTCTTCATAAGTGCTCATTGCACTATCTCTATTGTTGCACTAAAGGGGGAATTACCATGAACCCAGAAGAAATTAAAATTGACGCTTACTATCAAGTATACAGATATGATAGTTATGGCGAACCTCTAGCAGACAGAGTTCATCATATTGTTTATATGGATACAAACACAAGTATGGTTTGGTATCATGTATATGATTTGCGTGGTTGTTTGCTGCTTAATGGAAACACACAATACAGCAGTAAAAAACACTTTGTATCAAGAGTGAAAAATAGAGTTAAACCATCAACACCAAGAAGAAGAAAAAATGGCAACAGGTATTATAATAAAAAATTGGCGACAGGTCGAAGGTATTCGTAAAAGTTGTCAGTTAGCCGCTAAAGCATTAAAACATGCTGCGCAATTTATCAAGGCTGGCGTAACAACCGATTCCATCAACTCAGAAGTTGAGAAGTTTATTTTGGATAACGGAGCCAAGTCTGCTCCACTGGGATATAAAGGTTATCCAAAAGCAACTTGTATTTCTGTCAATGAAGTTGTTTGTCACGGCATCCCTGGTAATTACACCCTAAAAGATGGCGATATACTTAATGTTGATGTTACAACCATATTGGATAGTTATTATGGTGACACGAGTACAATGTTTACAGTTGGGGAAATATCTAAAGAAGCGCAGCATCTATTGAATGTGACTCAGGAATGTCTTAAAATAGGAATATCTCAAGCCAAGCCCGGAAATTATTTAGGAAATATAGGCTATGCCATAAATAGTCATGCGGTAAATAATGGATGTAGTACGGTCTTTACTTTTTGTGGTCATGGGGTAGGATTAGATTTTCACGAAGCGCCGCAAGTTCCTCACGTTGCACCAAAGGATAGTGGAATAAGATTACGACATGGAATGATATTCACGATAGAGCCGATGATAAATCTTGGTGTTGCTGATGTTTTAATTAACGAAAATGATGGATGGACAGCAACAACAAAAGATGGTAAATTATCAGCACAGTACGAACACACCATATTGATAAACCGAACTGGGAACGAAATCTTAACTCAACTTTAGGGGAATCCCATGATCTATCGTGACTACAAAGAGAAAAAAGACGAAGGGCATCAAGAATTGGTTGCACTCACCTATCGTGATGCTGACACTGGTGAACAAACACCAGTCTTGGCAAATCGAATAGTCTACACGGAAGGCAAGCGCAAGTACATCAAGCATATCGGCAAAAAAGTTTATCTTATCACCGAAGGTAATTCTTATCCAAAAGCTACTGTGCGTCGATAAATACTTATGAGGGAAGCCCATGTTTGAACAATTCTTTATCAGCAATAACGGCCCTGCCCCTGAAAAAAGAGAGACTAAAATGAATACACCAGAAAAAGAAGCAGTAAGAGTTTTCCTTTGGACACTTGTTCCAGTCAAGCGCCCAGACGATCAATTCTATTTGTGCTATGACGACACAGCGCCACCTTGGGACGAAGAAAATTTATTCTATATGAAGGATAAAACAGGCAAGACATGGTTCTGCCACCCTTCAAATATGGAAATTAGCCAGAAAAATCTTTATGGTCTATTGCAGAAGATCACTAAAGATTACACGCCACAAAACCCAGAACGAAGAGAAGCAAGAAAAGCCGCTCCGTTCAAGATTCATGTTGCTGCCATTCGTGCTGTTAATATGGACGAGCTTCAAAATTTATTGACAGCAATCTCTCAAAAGAGTTTCGTGCAGCAGTCTAATAAAACACCCCTCACCTAAAATGAGGTGCGCCATGAGATACACTCTTTCTCTCGTACTTGTTCTTTTTGTTTCCAATGTCGCAAAGGCAGACTTTTATTCTTTGTGTATTGGAACAAACGCCGATCCAGAAAACACGTCTTCCAGAAAGTACAACTGCGTTTTCAACAAAGATGCAGTTGTAATGAGTAAGATGCTCAAGAAGAAGGGTGCAAAGACCAAACTGTTATATGGATGGATAACCAGCCAAGATGTTTATATGGAAATTGAAGGGCTTTCCAAAAAAGCCAAAGACGGCGATACGACTTTCATCTTTTTCAGTACACATGGGGAATCTTGCAAGGATGATTTTTGGATAATGTTGCCAGAGAATGATTTTGTTTCTGGCAAAAAAGTTATTTGCCTTGCCTCCAAGATCAAAGGTCGTGTTATTATCGCTGCTGACACTTGTTGCGCTGGGGCGCTTCTCAGGTGTAATGCCACGAATGTTCTTTTGATTGGATCAAGTAGGGAAGATCAATCAGCCTATTGGATTGAAAATTTGCCCAAGCGTGAACCTTGTGGATATTTGACAAGGCCACTCTATAATGTATTTTCTAAAACCCTTAATCCAACAGTCTTTGACATAGCCAACGAAATGAATAAAAGTCTTGCACCAGACCAAACGTTATGGTACAATGGTCCTCTTCCAGAAAATGTTTTCGCAGTTGGTAAGTAATGCACCCACTAACCAG
>JBGPGB010000285.1:0-3121 GCA_041483595.1 Nitrosotalea sp. | reverse complement strand
GTTTTTCCAAAGATAGTAAGATCATAGTATCCATCGTTATCCTTGATAATAAGACCTGCATTAGAAAGACACTCAAATTCCGATGTGCTGCTCGAACAGTTGCATGCAATTCCTTTGCCATGTTAGAAACTTTTGATTTTTGTTCCAATAGTTAAAAATTTATCTCGAGTCTTTGTTCGCTTGCAAGCTACAAAAATTATTTTTGGCATTTTCATAAATTGTACCAACATTTCACCAGATTCAAAGTATTAATGTGAATCTTCCTGACTTTTTTTATACAATAAATAATAAATTATAGTAAATTTCAATTTGATAATTTTATAATTAAATATATTTTTAAAAATAGAAATTGTTAAACTAAAATATCATCAGATGTCTTGATTAGACATGATTACGGTAGATTGTAGGAGTGTACCCTCCCTAAAATCACCTCTAGCAATTTACACGTCCGATCAGGTGGGAGCAATACCTGCTTTAAAGATACATGAATTTGTACTTGCGCCAATAAGTGATGAAGATATAAATTCTGACCAGGTCATAAAGGCTATCAAGAGTTTTCTCAACTTTTTAGATATAGAGAAACATTTTGCAGTAATACAGAACAAGAATCTAATTTCAGTCGTATGCATAGATGATTATAAATTAGAAGGTCTCCCAACTCATCCTACAGACCAATTTTTTTCATGCATACATTGTGGTCATGTTACTCAATTTGAGTCAGTCCATAATAACCACATGAAGATACATTATTTATGAGATAGAACTAGATACCTAAATAACATAATCGCGCCTGGAAAATTTTGTCATTACTAGACATGAGACAAACAAAGTAGTCGTATTTGGATAAGATACAAAATACTCACATGAAATACTAGTTCAAGAAAAGGCATCAATACAAAACTTTTACCAGTTATAACAATTCCAAATGGAGTGCGTTTGAATATTGATTTCATACATAATCATTTTTTTGTAAAATTGGGTGGTGGAGTTTTTATAAAGACAGAGGAAGCAATTGACTAGTTCTTTATACACATCCATAGTAAATATTCAAAGAATGAGTACAAGGCTGAAATTATTTAAAAATTTCTAAAAATAGTAAGATCGAGATTAAATAACGCGTCATCTTACATCACAGCAACTTGAAGAGTTTTGTGTATCTTTTCGTTTTTGTGGCTTTAATTTTTACATTATCTGAATTTACAATTCAAGATGCACATGCAATGTCCCATGAATTGCAAGTGGCTTATGCTAATGGATCACAATCTCCACCATCAGATAATAGTCCTCCAGTAGTTACTCCACCACCAAATCAAGTAGTTACTGTAACAAACTCAAATGGAATAGCAGTAAACTATCCACAAGCTGCTGCAACCGACAACGTAGGTGTGACAAGCGCTCCCACTTGCAACCCGTCATCTGGCTCTATCTTTCCTGTAGGTATAACTACAGTTACATGTACTGCATCAGATGCAGCAGGAAATGTAGGACAGGCAACATTCACAGTAATAGTACAATCTCAAACAACTACATCTAACCTACGAGTTGATTCTTTTGGCGTTCAACAATTCTACGCACAAAAAGTGGGTAAACAATCAATTGTTATGACTAGTGATCCAAATACACAGGAGGGGTTTCGACTTGATGGAATGGGCCCTGCAAATCCCCAAGTTCAGGATGCATTTCACTATTACACTATTGATTCTAGAGTTGGAAACTTGGCAAGTGGTGGTACTCAATTAACTTTGAGAATCGACCTAAACCCACTCTTATCAAATGGTACAACAGCAGCCTGGTTGGATGCAGAACAACGAGGCTACCAAGTAGCACCACAGGACATTGATGAGTTTGAACAGACAGGTTATTTCAGAATAAGAAATGTAGTATCAGATAATCACATTACATACAAACAAGGTGGAGAACACATGAAATCTGATCCGAATCTTGCAGGATCATTTGGAATGGACATAAATTTTGGTGGGATTTATAATGATTCATCTTCCATGGGAGCAACATCAGAAAAAGAATTAGTCTTCCCACAATACGAGTTCTTTCATGATCAAAGATTATTCAATACTGGAAACATTACAAACAAGTGGATCGGAATTAAAGAAATTTCAAGACATACTTCAAATGGGCAACTTTATGAAGATTATATAGATCTAGACCCAATAGACTTTGCAACTGGCAAGCCAAATAACAACTGGCAAGCTTTTACAACTCATTTAGATGATGGTAGCGAGAAGGGAATGTATGCAGGCCATATAACCAGTTGGGGCAAAAAGTTCTTCCAGTATAGATTCAACCAAGCACAAAATATTGACTTTGCATTATTGAGTGTATATCACATTGACACAGCAACGGGTCAAAACATACCCATATCTACTAACTATTCTGGAACTGTAGATACCATTCCTTCAAAAATTCCAAATTGGGTAAAAAATATTTTCAACTTTTATGGACAGGGGGAAGTATCTGATGACGATCTAATCAAAGCACTACAATTCCTAATACAGCAAGGAATAATCAAAGTTAACTAGAGGTAAAATGTTCATACTGCTTCCCATCCAACCTTAATACAACTTAAGGTAATTTTATCGAGAGAGAATTACAAAAACCCTCACGATTCTAGGCGAGGTTAGTTTTTGGTAGCCACAAATTACTCGTGATAATAATATCTTAAACGTATAGGGAATTTTAAGGATAGTTAAGATAGATAATTCCATTCTAATCTCAAACTACAGGATCTGATTCAAAACCACAGAATAAGACCCTAAGAAATCGATCTAAAACTTCTGATCATACACTAGTTTTAAAGTACTGCCATATGATGATACATTATTTGAGGTAATGGATTTTTTAATAATACACTAGTGCATAAAATGACATGTCCCTTCGTACAAGTCACTATTCAGAAACAAGTACTACACATGTACTTTGTGATCGTGTCTGTAATCACACGCATTGCACAGAAATATCTGATGCATGTCTCCATTAATGTCTTTTTTTATTTCAGCAACTAGCTTCTCCATAACAACCCCCTTTTTTGGGCAGTCAACATTTGGACAGACCATCTCATAATCCAGTATATGATTCAAACAAAAATATCCAATCTTTGAGGAAT
>JBGPGB010000284.1:0-3123 GCA_041483595.1 Nitrosotalea sp. | reverse complement strand
GAATTCGTCTTGTCAAGCAAAGATTCCCAAATTCCTTTACAACTCTTGGATTGAGTAATATCAGTTTTGGTTTGGCACCACATGCAAGAAAGATTCTAAATGCAGTATTTTTATATCATGCAGTAAAATACGGACTTGACACTGTCATAATAAACCCAAAAGATGTTATACCTTATACTGAAATTGATGAAAAAGAAAAAAAACTTGCAGAGGACCTTGTCTTCAATAATCATCAAAATTCGCTTGCTGACTTTATTGCATATTTTGAAACCTCCAAAGGCACAGTCCAGACAACCGCCAAGAAAGTAGATGTAGATCCTTCATGGCCTGCAGGAAAGAGGTCAAACTTTAGAATCGTAAATAGACTTCGAGATGGTATCGAAAATGATGTTGTAAGTGCAATAGCAGAAAAAATTTCTGTAAAATTCAATCTTTTAGAAACAGATGGCAGGTTGATAATTGAAGCCACAAAAGATGTAACTCATCAGGCTGCTATTTTGACACTAAACGAGGATCTCCTACCTGCTATGAAAGAAGTTGGTGACAAGTTTGGCTCTGGCGAACTAATTCTACCATTCGTACTAAAATCTGCAGAATGCATGAAAGCCTCTGTTGTAGAACTTGAAAAGTATCTATTAAAGGAAGAGGGATCAAGTAAAGGAAAACTAGTTCTTGGAACCGTTTATGGTGATGTCCATGATATTGGAAAGAATCTTGTTAAGACAATTTTCGAAAACAATGGATATACTGTATATGATCTTGGAAAACAAGTACCGCTACAAAAGTTTCTAGAAAAAATAGAAGAGGTGAATGCTGATGCTATAGGGCTTTCTGCGCTCTTGGTATCTACATCAAAACAGATGCAATATTTTGTAGAGCATGCAAGAAAAAACAACATGACCGTTCCAGTGCTCTGTGGAGGGGCTGCAATTAATACTAATTACATAAACCGAGTGGCAAAAGAGGGTGGAGTTTACAAGCCAGGTGTCTTTTACTGTAAGACTATGTTTGATGGACTAAAAATGATGGACAAACTCATATCTCCTGAAAAGCAAAAATTTGTACAAGAGTGGCAAGAGAAACTTGAAAAGTGGAAGGAGCCCATCTTTGAAAAACAAGAAGTACAAGAGTTTGCTCATAGCGGAATTATTCCTGTCACACCACCAATCCCGGTTCAGTTTAACACTCCAATCAGATTGGAACCACAAGATATAGACTTGAATGAGGTCTGGAAATATATTAACAAAAAATCATTGTTTGTATTATCATGGGGAGTTAGGGGGCATTCTGCCAAAGAATCGGAGAAAGAGCATGAAGTATTATTTGAAGAATGGAAAAAGAAGATACTTCAAGAAAAATTATTTGAGCCAAGGGTAGTCTATGGTTACTTTAGATGTCATAATATGGGTGACAAGTTAGCTGTAGATCATCCCAGTGGAGAACAATTAACATTTGTTTTCCCTCGCTCTTCTAAATCGAAACATCTCTGTCTTACTGATTATTTTGGCAAAGATGACGTGGTGGTCTTCCAAGCAGTTACTGTAGGTACTAAAACCTCTGGCCTGATAGATAAATTGAACAAGGAAGACCGATACACGGATGCCTATTACTTGCATGGCATGGCAGTAGAAACGGCTGAGGCCATGGCTGAGTGGATTAATCACAAGATTAGGGAAGATCTGAAAATAGGAGAGAAAAGAGGTCTTAGATATAGCTGGGGTTATCCTAGCTGCCCTGATGTGTCACAACATCATATTGTATGGAAACTTTTAGAGCCTGAAAAATCTGATATGACTCTTACAGAAGCAGGCCAAATAATTCCAGAACAGTCAACAGCAGCAATTGTAGTTCATCATCCTGAAGCAGAATATTTTGTTCTCTAGTTTTATTAGTTTAGATAATCATAACAGACAATAATGAATTCTTATAATTATATGATATTGGATGTTGTAAATCTAAAAAAGTTGTTGACAAGTTCAATAATGACAGAGGCACAAGATGATTCAAAAAGCAAACTTGCGGCTGTTATGATAATTATTTTTGGTAACGAACCAATGATGTTAATGACTGAAAGATCTAAAACAATGAATCATCATGCAGGTGAAATTTCATTTCCTGGAGGAACCTGGAATGAGGAGGATGACAATCTACTCGGAACTGCAATTAGGGAGACAAGGGAGGAATTAGGGGTAGAAATTTCTAGGTCTATGATAATTGGTCAACTAAAGCCAGTCACGACTCTGAATTCTGGTTTTAAGATATCCCCGTTTATTGTAATGCTGGAGGAATTACCAAATATTGTACAAAATTCTGAAATCGCATCAGTTTTAAGAATTCCACTTTTTTCACTTCTTAAAACAATTGAAGATGATAAAGATCCATTACACAAATCCATCTCGGAAATGTACACTTTCAAATTCCAGGATCATTTGATATGGGGAGCATCAGCAAGAATGCTAAAACAGATTCTTGTCAAGACGTCGTAGTTTATCTAATATTTCTGAGATTCATTTAAAAAGAGGCTGAAATGACAATTTTTTATGGCTGCGCGTAAGTCAACCCCAAGAAAGAATAGATTGATGAAGAAGCTAAAACAGAATTCATCTGTACCAGCTTGGATAATAGTTAGAACAAAGCGAAGGGTAAGAACCAATCCTCAGAAAAGACAATGGCGCAGAACAGATGTGAGTGTGGGATAGTTGTCTACTGAATCAATAGAAAGGATTTACACTATTAATCTTGGAAAAGTACTCCTGTCTCCAAACAACCAAAGAGCAAAAAGAGCAATCAACATGATCCGTGAGTTTGCCAAAAAACACATGAAATCTGAAAACGTCAAGATTGAAGAAGAGATTAGCCACTTGGTTTGGGCACGTGGTATCAGACATCCTCCAAGAAAGATTAGAGTCAAGATTACAAAAGATGATGGTAACGTCTTAGTTTCAAAGTATCAAGAAGAAAAGAAGGGAGAAGAGACATCGAAGAAAGAAGGCAAGAAATCAGGAGGCAAACCAAAGAAAGGAGGCAAGAAATCAGGAGGCAAACCAAAGAAAGGTGACATGAAATCTAAGGGCAAGCTAAAGAAAGTAGAAGAAAAGAAAGTAGAAGAAAAGAAAGTAGAAG
>JBGPGB010000283.1:0-3128 GCA_041483595.1 Nitrosotalea sp. | reverse complement strand
TTTTGGAGTATAGTGTAATAGTAGCACGAAAGTCTCTGAAACTTTTAGCAATGGTGCAAGTCCATTTACTCCAGCAATGAAAGGATGGTAGTTAATATGAGAAAATCGGTATATAGTTGGTTTATATGGATAACGAATAATGAATCTCGCCCACGTCACGAAATAGAATTTGATGTCGCGTTTTTTATCATCAACACAATAGCATTGGTTTTCGGAAGTATTTTTCTTTATATAAAAGGTGATTGGCAGTGGATAGCGTTTTTGATAATAGAATATAATTGGGCGTTGGATAATTGTCGTAATAATAGAAATTATTGAAAGTAATAAAAGAGGATTCATCGCGCTTGTATCAGCAAGTGAGGAAACTCAGGACACATTAGAAGAAAAGTAGGAGAGTATGTGGTGGCACATATTCATTAGCACTACCAGGATGTGTGCAAGCCAAACAGACATAGATAGCCATTTCTTCTTATCAATAATTGTCGGGTTGGTGCTAAGTCAAATGATGAAATAGAACAGAATCCTGGTTATGCTCGGTTATTACTTTCAGTTATATTTATATTAGATATTGGGGTATGGTGTAATGGTAGCATCTTTGGTTTTGACCCAAAGAGTTCGGGTTCAAGTCCTGATACCCCAGCAATCTCGAAAGAGATGAATAAACAACAGCAACAATAACAATATAAGAAGTAGAGGTAAATAAATGGAACAAGGTAATGTAAAATGGTTCAATGCGTCGAAGGGATATGGATTCATCTCACGTACAGATGGTACGGATGTGTTTGTTCACTTTAAAGCAAACATAGGAGAAGGATACAGAAGTCTCAAGGAGAACGATAAAGTCCAATTTGATGTTGAACAAGGACAAAAGGGTCTTAATGCAGTCAATGTGTCAGTGATCTAATAAACTGTTGCCGATTTTGGTCGGCAACTTTATGTAAGCGTGGCAGAAAGGCAATTGCACCCGCCTCTTAAGCGGTGACTATGTGGGTTCGACTCCCACCGCTTGCACAAATAAAGGTTATATAAACTGATTATATAACTTTTATGAGAATGTAAAGATGAATGAAGAGTTGGCAAGGACATATTCGTTGATGCTAAAAACAGTGTTCTTTCTTGGTGTAGGTTTGTTGATATATTATTATGTACCACCCATTGTTTGGATTTGGTTGACCATTGTTACTGTATAAACTGTGTGGCATACTGCCAATCTAACGGTTGGCAGTTTTTTGGGGGATTGGTATAGTGGGAACACGATGCCCTTGCACGGCGTAGTCAAGAGTTCGAATCTCTTATCCTCCACCAAATTTTTAGTCTCGTTATACTTATAGATGTATGCTCTCATAGTGTAATGGATAGCACAACACGCTTCGAACGTGTTAGTTCGGGTTCGACTCCTGATGAGAGTACAACATTCACAAAGTCGGAGGACAAAGATGAATGATATAGAAAAATCAAGACAACTTGGTATGCCATATGGTACAGCAACCGGAAAATTAAGAAAACTTATATTGTTTCATTTGCTTAAGAAGCATAATGAAAATGTTTGTTTTCAATGTGGTAAAGAAATTGAAACAGTAGATGAATTATCAATGGAACACAAGAAACCCTGGTTGCACGAAAGTTCGGATTTATTTTGGGACGTAGAAAACATAGCATTTTCGCATTTACATTGTAATCTTTCTACAACTCGTCCACCACTACATCCAAGACCAAAAATAAAAGTGTTAATACACGGTACTACTGCGTGTTATCGACACAGTAATTGTAGATGTAAATTGTGCAAAAAGAGTAATGCAGAGAAATCAAGATTGTATAGGAGAAGAACGCAATAACGGAGAACGAATTTGGAAAAAAAGGAATTGCACAAACATCAAAAACCACGTTGCCTTTTCATTACTAAGAAAAGAATGACATATGGTGACTGTACAATGATGTCTGGTTTATACAATTCAGTACAGTTCATTTCAGATATGCTAAACGAACAAGGGTTTGAATCTAAGCACGTTGATGTTACAGACGGAAACGATATTGACAGAGAAGTATATGGATATAAACCTACACACGTTTTCATTGAAGCATTGTGGGCAACTCCCGAAAAGATAAAGGAAGTAGCAAAACTTCATCCGACTGTAAAATGGTATATAAGACTTCATAGTGAATTACCATTTATTGCGCTTGAAGGAATTGCAATGATGTGGTTGTTTGATTATGTGAAGATACCGAATGTTCACATAGCAGCTAATAGTCAAAGAATAGGTTTTGAAATACAACATCTATTGAAATCGGACGTTGAATATTTACCAAATTATTATCCGATAGAAAATGCTCGTTCGTTTTGGCATTGGGAAAATAAGAAACACGAAAAGAATACTCTTGACATTGGTTGCTTTGGAGCAATACGGCAATTGAAAAATCAATTTTCTCAAGCAGTCGCAGCGATAACGTTCGCAAATAAAATGAAAAAAAAGTTGAGATTTCACATCAATGTTGAGCGACAAGAAGGTTCATACGCACAGACGGTATTGAAAAATATACGACACTTGTTCAAGAATATGCCACAACACGAGTTGGTAGAACACGCTTGGTTATCAAGAGAAGATTTCTTGAAACTTATACAGACGATGGATATATCAATGCAAGTGACGTTTAGTGAAACATACAATATAGTTACCGCAGATGCAGTTGCAAATCATATACCTGTTGTGGTATCACCTGAAGTTCGGTGGGTATCAGACAGATACAAAGTATCGCCTACATCGGTTGATGAAATGGTTGATGGATTAGGACTTGCATTGAAAGATGGAGCACACGGTTCACACGGAATAAATCTGTATTGTTTAACACGTTTCAATAGACAGTCTATTTCAATATGGGCAAATTTCTTGAACCATTCGTAAAGTAGTATGCGCTTGTAGTCGAGTTGGTTTCCTAAACCAATATCCGTAAAAGGAACTGAAAATGCGAGTTCAAATCTCGCCAAGCGTACAAAACTTGACATTTACAGAAAAATTGTTTATATTTATATAGGTAATATGGCGCATTCGTCTATCGGTTAGGACGGTAGGTTCTCAACCTATTAAGAGCAGTTCGATTCTGCTATGCGCTACAACGGTTATGAAGAAACG
>JBGPGB010000282.1:0-3136 GCA_041483595.1 Nitrosotalea sp. | reverse complement strand
CAACAACTACAATAAATTCCAATTTCAATTGTAGAAAACCCTGCCAAAAATTGGAATCTGATATACAAAAAAATAAGTCTTAAGTAATATTTAAAATTACACTGCAACTTGCAGGCATTTTCAAATTTAATTCTGGGGTTTAGTTTTAGTTTCCATTTTTGGCAGGTTAGTCTTAAATCATGCGGGATTATAAAAAAATTAGTAAAATGACAATACGAGATTTTCAATATGATGTAGACAAGATATATCCTGGTCTATGTACGGAGTTTCTTTCAGATATGGCGCAAGAGATGGAGGGAATAATGGTAGACGCAGTAAATAATGATATTCCAGGAATTCATGAACATCTTGTAATAATAAATAATACCGTTAATGAAATGATGAAACGACAGTTAGAACAAACAAAAACAATCTCAAAAGAAAAATCAGCATCAGACCAAAAAAAGATAACCCCAATATACAAAAAATCCCTTGTTTGATAAATTGCATTGGTACCTAGTCATTTCCACTTTTGGCAGACCAATCTTTTATTCTAATTTTACTAAATTACCTTAAGGAGATAGAGAAATAATGCAAACTAGAAAAATGGCTGTAGGAGTACTTTTGCTTGTAGGTGCAATAATTGGTCATTATATTACTCCAAATGTCCTCTCACAGGTAGACGTCATTACAAGTCCATTACAAGGAAATATGATTTGCGGCCTGTCTAAAGATATTCAAACTCCTCAATCTCAGGTAACTACACCATCCACAATGAACCTGTTATTCCATGATAATATCTGTGCTACATTGAGTATCTCAAAAACAATCTTAGAATTGAGTTATTTGGGTGGAGGATTTATTGGAGTAGGTCTTGCAATTTTTGGTGGACTGACAAATGAGAAAAGAAAAAATTCACTGAAAAGAAACGCTCCAATCCCTGATTGAAATCCCGAAAAAAGTTACTAGAAAAGAAATTATACAATTATGAGTAATTCTTAAATTCAAATGATTTTTTTACTTTTCAAATTAGGTTAAACTTCAATTGTATCAAAGCCTATAAACCAAGATAAGTAAACAAGAAACAGAAAATGAAAAACAGCATCATATATGTTTCTGTTATTTCGGTGGCAGTACTAGTTGCAGGAGTTGCCATGTTTTTACTATCTTCTAGTCATGTACCAATTACAGATTCACAAAAGACTATACAAGATGTACAAAAAAATTTTACTAGCCAAATTTCAATTCAAGGACTAAAAAAATTCAACTCTACTGATGAGATGCAAAATTTCCTGCTTGACTTGCAGGCAAGACAAAATGTGCAAAGCGTATCTTTACCTTATGGTGAACAAGTACAACTTGGACGTGTTAATGTTCCAACAGCAGCACCTATGCCGTTACCAGTACATGGGGGAGTTGCTATGGACAAAGGCACTTACCAGTCAGCTACCAATACTGGTGGTGCTTCTTCAACAAATGTCTATTCTACCACAAACGTTCAGGTGGCAGGAATTGATGAGCCAGACTTTATAAAAAATGATGGCAAGTATGCATACATTTTATCACAGGATAAAATTTCGATAATTGATGCATATCCCGGAGAGACTGCAAAACTAGTATCCAAAGTGGGACTAGATGTAAAAGGAAACTATCTCCAAAACATGTTTTTGAACAAAGACCGACTTGTAATTTTTTATAACGATAACCAAGAGCAATTCTCTATCAACAGATATGATTACATGCCAACTCCAAACTACTTGCCTGTAACCCATGCAGTGATAATTGACGTCTCAGACAAAGAGAATCCAAAGATAGTGCACAACTATGCACTCACAGGATACTATACAGGGGCAAGAATGATTGGAAATCATGTTTATCTGATATCAAACACGTATGTGGATAATATTCGTCCAATGCCACCTATCCTGCGCGGGGTGGCAGGAGGGCCAATAACATCAGATGTCTATTATTTTGACAACCCAGAATCAAATTACAGTTTTAACACAATTACCACATTTGACATATTCTCAGACGAGATAAACTCCAAGACATTTTTGATGGGTGCAACTGGAACTCTCTATGTCTCAAATGATGCAATTTATCTTTCATATCAAAAGTACCAGCCATACTATTATGACCAGGGCTACTCAAAAGACAGATTCTTCAAAGTGATAATGCCTCTCTTGCCAGAGGACCTTCAGGGACAAATCAAATTAATTGATTCAAGCAATTTAGAGCAATCGCAAAAGTGGGCGCAAATCTCTGACCTGATGCAAAACAGTTACAACAAAATGTCAGAAAGTGACAAGAACAAACTGTTTGACAAGATCCAGCAAGCACTTGCAGACTATGACAACAAGCTACAACAAGACTATAGAAAGACAATAATTCAAAAATTTGCCATAGACAACGGAACTATATCCTATGTAGGAAAGGGTGAAGTCGCTGGTTACCTGTTAAACCAGTACTCTATGGACGAATTTGGTGATAGGTTCCGAGTAGCTACCACTACTGAATACTATACCTCAAACGGAACTGTAACTGGGAATAACGTATTTGTCATGGACAAATCAATGAATATAGTTGGAAGTTTGGGCAAGATTGCACCTACCGAGTCCATCTATTCTGCAAGATTCATGGGAGACAAACTATATCTTGTAACATATCAAAGAGTTGATCCATTCTTTGTAATTGACCTGACATCTGATACGCCCAAGATTTTGGGTGCTCTGAAAATTCCGGGGTACTCTAGCTATCTACACCCATATGATGAGACTCATATCATAGGAATAGGAAAGGAGACAAAACAAAACCAGTATGGGGGCCTAGAAACACTTGGAGTAAAGGTATCGCTCTTTGATGTATCTAACGTGACAAATCCTAAAACTGTGGGAACATATCTCATTGGAACCCAGGGAACTGACTCAGAGGTACTCTCTGATCCAAAAGCATTATTGTTTGACAAGGCAAAAAATATACTGTCAATTCCAATATTTCAGGCATATGGGGGACCAATCCCACTCGGTACAGCAGAGAGTGACTCGGCAACAAAAGCAGGGTCAGCAGATATTATGCCACCTCGCCCAATCTCAAATAACTGGAGAGGATTTTACGTATTTGGAGTTGACCCAACCAATGGCTTTACCTTAAAGGGTAT
>JBGPGB010000281.1:0-3172 GCA_041483595.1 Nitrosotalea sp. | reverse complement strand
ATCTATCTAATTGTGTGGATGTTACAAAAATGTGGTAAAGGGATTTACTCTAGGCGTGACCTTGGCCTTCGTATCTAAAGCCATAGGTACCCCAGGTTTTTCCTTTCTTTGCTAAATTATACCTGTGAGCTCTTTCACCGAAGTAAATTGCTATTGTCATTACAAGAGCTACTCCAGTTGCAATGAAAATTTCTATTCCTGCTTCTGTCATGCGTGGTTTAGTTTGCAAGTTGTATAATAATTTTATTAAGAATTTTTTCTAATTTTATGATACTAAAATTTTACAAAATTAGATATCAGATATGACATAATATCATAAAAAAAATATTTTAGGATAAAATGCCTTTTATAGATGAGAAACATCTCTATCGAAAGATGCTGGAGACAATTTCTAAATCGCCAATGCAGATAGTAACAAAACACAAATGGCCGGTAGTTTTTGTGCTCGCAGGCTTAATAGTCGGGTTATCAGGATTCACGGCACTACAGGATGCACACGCTCAGTTTGGTCCGTTAGGAGCTCTTGCAGATCCTAGCAAGACACATGAGATTCACTGTTCTCAGCCGATGACACCTCCGGGTAACGGAACATTCGGTGGAAGTAATGCACCATGTATAGACACGGGAGATACAACCTTCATGTACGCAGCAGCAGTCTTCGTCATGATAATGACTCCTGGTGGTGTGGGATTCTTGTATGGAGGTCTTACAAGAAGAAAGCACTCTCTAACAATAATGTTACAGGCATTCATGGTCTACGCAATTGTCAGTGTCCAATGGGTTATCTTTGGATACTCGATAATGTTTGGTCCTTCTGCTGATTCTGTTGGATTTATCGGAAACCTTGACTGGGTAGGCTTGAACAATGTGTCGCACAATGCACCAGCCGATGTATATGCTCCAACTATTCCTCACTTAGCTTATGTGATGTTCCAGCTCATGTTCGCTGCCATTACTCCGTCACTAGCTATAGCTGGTTATGCAGACAGAGTAAAGATGAGTGCGTTCTTGATACACATTGTATTGTGGAGTACTTTCATCTATGATTTTGTGGGACATGCAAACTGGTCTCTTGCAAGTCAGGGTTCAGCAGCGGGCTGGCTATTCAAGATAGGTACAGAAGACTTTGCGGGAGGAACAGTCATTCACATCACTTCAGGATTTGCAGGTTTAGCTACTGCAATGTTCTTGGGAAGGAGAATAGGATACGGTAAGGCACCATTTGAACCACACTCAATTCCGCTTATAATATTGGGTGCAACATTACTTTGGTTTGGATGGTTTGGTTTTAACCCTGGTAGTGCAGGATTTGCTGGTTTCCTCGAAACACAAGCATTCCAGAATACCAACATTGCAACTGCGGTTGCAGCAATATGGTGGATGTTCTTAAGCTGGGCACATACCGGAAAGACTAGCGCCATCGGTGCAGTCAACGGAGCTGTTGCTGGACTTGTAGCAATTACGCCAGCCTCTGGTTTCATTGGAACATGGGCATCAATAATAGTAGGATTTGCATGTGCAACAGTATGTTTCTACTGTGTACTCATTAAGAACAGGGCAAGAATAGATGATGCCTTGGATACTTGGGGTGTACACGGAATGGGTGGTGTTGTAGGTGCTTTACTAACAGGTGCATTCAGTGAAGTCAGAATCAATCCATATGGCCACAATGGTCTCTTCTTTGGAAACCCAATGCAGTTTGTAATTAACAGCATGGGTGCAGGATTTGGTGCAGCTTGGTCATTTGGTCTAACTTACGTCATTTGGAGAATCCAAGATGCAATATGGCCAGGTGGTGTTAGAGTTACACCAAAAGAAGAAGAAATAGGATTGGACATATCTCAAGTAGGCGAAAGAGCATACTCTGGATTTGCAGAGTAAAAATATTCCCACTTTTTTCATTTTTATATTTTGTACAAGCAACTGTTGGTTAATTATTAATCTCTCAAAAATTGAGAAACGGTAAATAGTGTGTGAATTTACCAAAGTTTGTCAATGGTAGATAAGTGGTTAGTTTTTGTTGCATTAGAATATGTTAGTGCAATCTTGGGATTTGCTTTTTGGGGGTTAGTTGATCATCATTTCATCTTTCTAATGGTAGGAGGATTCTTCTTTACCCTTGGCACATTTGGAGCCACACGGTGGGGCTTTGACAAATGGAGAAGCAAAAACAAGCCAAGAAAACGCGAAAAGAAAGAATAATTTTACTTTCTTAATGTTTCAACTTTCTATTTTTATCTAATTTGGTATCTTTATATCAATCACAAATCGCACTACCTATAGATATTCTTGTCATCACAAAAACCAAAATTTAGTAAGAAAAAACGTATGGTAATCTTTGCCGCTCTTACAATAATTGGAATATCATATGCGTTTTACAACTCCCAAATTAATTCTGGTTACAATCATGCCAAGACATGGAATTTTGATTCTTATCAGAACGGAACTATTCCTCAAGGATTCTCTGAACTATCAACAGATCAAAAGGCTTCTTGGCTAGTAAAATTGGAATCTAGCGCACCATCTAAACCAAATGTGTTGGAAAAAATACAAATTAATGATACTGCAGACTATCATCTACAATTAATTCCTGATTTGCCTAATGTTGATACTGAAAATGTTACTATGAATTTCAAAATTGTTTCAGGTGAAAAGGCAAAGTCTGCTGGTATGATCCTAAGATTTATTGACCAAAAACATTACTTTGTTCTAATGGCTGATTCTATGCAAAACAGGCTATCTTTATGTAAGAATACACCTGATTTTCTAGTATGTAATTATGACAAATCAGTAACGATCACTCCGGGAGAGTGGCATACTATGAAAGCATTGATATCTTCACAGGGAATAGCAGCATCTCTTGATGGCCAACTCATCATACGAGCAAATGATCACAATTACCAATCTGGAGAAGTTGGAATGTGGACCAAAAAAGATACAGGTGCATATTTTGACGATTTTAAAATAGAATACTAGTTTGATGTTGGTAAACCCAAAAGTTAATTGATGTTATCTATTCATTACAACTACATTAATACACATAGTTCAATTACGAAAACACCTGTTGAACAGTCTCAAAAATGGAAATCTTTTTTACCTGAATACTGAAATTGCAAGCAAACTCATGTTCAAGTCATAATGATATGAATCCAAATGATACAGATTGGTAATT
>JBGPGB010000280.1:0-3175 GCA_041483595.1 Nitrosotalea sp. | reverse complement strand
TTTACCCTAAGATGAAAATTATCCTTCCATAATGAATGAAAGCTTCTTCGTCTAATTTCATCTAAAGATGGAGGATTATCACAAATTGCAATCTGAACTTCAAAGACACCTGATAAAATCTTAAAAGGTGATTCACCAGTTATCTCTATAGTTTTATCTTTGGATGACATATTCTACGTGTAATTCCTAAGTATTTTTGTATTTTCAATATGATATAAAGCCCATTTGTGAATTTTTAGATACTTGTAAATCGGTTTTCTACCTGCCTAACTGTCTATTTTTCAAACTAATGTATTTATCTACGATTATACCATGTTTTTATGACCGTGAGGAAATTATTCGGAACCAAGAAGGAAGAGGTCAGTAAGGAGATAAAGAAGATAGAGTCAGAAATGCCCAAAGATTCCAATGTTACCAAATTAACAGATGCAGACTATTCTAGAAACAAGCATTACAAGAAGGGAGTTTCTCTCATGGCAGATGAAAGGATGGATGATGCGGCTCGTTCCTTTGAAGATGCCTTGCGAATTGATCCAGGACATGTTGATTCGTTACTAAAGTTAGGATATACTCGTTTTCACATGAACGATTTAGCAGGAGCAATGGAGTCCTACAATAAGGTCCATGAAATCGATGTTACAAATGCTGAATCTTGGAATTTAAAAGGTTTGGTTTACTATAGACAAAAAAATTACGATAAGGCATTAGAATGCGTAGAAAAAGCAATTGATTCAAATCCCACAGATGGGATGTCATGGTACAATAAGGCATGTTATCATTCTCTTCTAAACCACATACAAGAATCAATTGAGGCCCTCAAGCGTTCAATTGAAATTGATGTTAAAAATGCCAAGAAGGCAGTGAGAGATAAAGATTTTGAAAACATTAGGACAGATGAAGGATATAGGAGAATTGTTGAAGTTGTAGTATTAGAATCAGTAAGACAAGGTTACCACAAAGTTGGACAGATTGTTTGGACGACGATGGTAGGAAGGTTAGAGGTCGAAGATGCTGCAAGAAAATTAATTGAGAAAGGACTACTTGTCAAAATAGAAAAGAGTTTAGGACTACAAAAAGTAGAAGAATATGAAATAGTTCCCGAATTGGCTGAAAAAATAGGTGTAGAAAAGAAAGGTGTCTTTGGAACTGCAAAAAAATCACAACCATATGTAATACAAAATCTGAAAGACATAAGTGAGGCAATACATGCGACAAAGGCAGCAATTGAAAAAGGCGATGTCAAAGAAATAATTTTAAAATTAGATGTATTCATAGAACCCTCAAAGAAAGGCGGAGAAATGATCGAATACTTTTTTGAAGAGCATCGTGATATCAGATTATTCAAGGTAAGACTGACTGACAAAGGTTCAGAATATCTTCAAGCAAACAAGCAGAAGATGATTGATCTTTTTGATAACATTGAGATGATGATCACAAAGAAGCTTCGAAATGAAACCGCACAAAATTCCTAAATCTACTCAGCAGACAAATCCCAATAGTTTGCATCCTTTTGCTTCTCTATTGGTTTTTCAAGAGATTTCCATTCTTTAAACGAACGAACGTAAAGTTTTACGTTATCCATCCCTATAGATTTTAGTGCATAGTAACCAAGGCCTGAGAGAGTACCCACACTTCCACAATACGTTATAATCTCAGAATCTGGACTAATGTTCCTGTTCTGTATCAGTCTTTTAAGATCATCCTTAGGTCTCAAGATGTTTTGGCCCGATGCAAGCATTCGATATGGTATGTTGATTGCACCCGGGATGTGTTGTTCAAGAAAATTAAGTCTCTCCCTATTATCCACCAAAACTGCCCCCTTTTCTTTTGCAGGTACCAGATAATCAGAAGTTGCAAGAATCTGGGGCTGTAACTTTAGCGAATGATTACTTTTACTAAGTGAGGGAGATCCAGTGTTGATCTCAAGGCCAAGTTTCTTCCATGTGTCAAAAGTAATGTCCAGAAGAGAGACGTCCTCATGTCCAACATATTCCAGAGTCCAGGCAACCCGTGATGCAAGTGCACCAAATGTATCATCATACACCACGACAGGTGTTTCATCACCAATTCCAAATGATTGAGCATATTGTAGAACTTTCTCTGGACTGTCATCTGCAAGCAGATTGGCAAGAGGTAGGTTGATTGCTTCAGGAATATGTCCTTGTTTGTAATCTTCTTCTTTTCTTATGTCCAGAACTTTAACACTCTTGTCTCGTATCTCAGATCGTAGTGTATCGGCATCAACTGTAATTCGAGTAGTCTTTTCCTTGCTCAAGCCGCACATTCGCCCCTTCCTGTTTTTGCATGATAGCTCCCGTCATTTCCATAATCTGCGTAAAAATCTTCGTCCTGATCTTTTGTGGGGACAGCTGCAGTAGGCTTGAGCAATTCTTTTACATCATCAATCGATTTAACATTCGGTCCGCCGTTTCCTTCGATGACTCGGCGTATCCATAGATCAAGAGTTTCGCCTGATCTTTTTTCAGATTTGAAGATCTCAACTATTTTAAGAATTGTCGGAATTATTCTTTTTGCTGGAACTTTAGCACACATATGACCAAGTGTGGTATTTTCATCTGATCTTCCTCCCAGCGACATTGTATACAATGGATACATGTCCTTTCCAAGCCTTCCACCACCACCATAAAATCCGATTGTTGCTATCTCATGCTGACCACATGAATTAGGGCATCCACTTATCTTGATAGTAGAGTTTCTAAGGTCCGCATCTTCATCTATTTTTAGTTCAATAAACTTTCTTTGTACTTCTTTTGCAAGTCTGTGCGAATTTGTAAGTGCTAAATTACACGAAGTTGTTCCAGAACAGCCAACAACAGAAGCCATTGTTAGTGCACCTGGGTTTGCAAGTCCTACCTCTAAAAGTTTAGAGTAGAGTCTAGGAAGATCCTCGTCTCTTACCCATCTAAAAACCATATCTTGAGTAAAGCCATTTCGTATTTGGCCGTCTGCGGTAAACTCTCTTGCCATATCAGCAATAGCCCTTAGTTGATTTGCAGTAACATCACCTGATTCTAATGTAAGAAATACAGAACTAAATCCTGGTTGTTTCTGTTTTACAGTATTAGATTTTAACCATCTGGAATATCCTTGTGGGATAGATGGTATTTCAGAACTAATGGAGACCTTCCTTAACACTTCAGGTGTTTTATCAACT
>JBGPGB010000279.1:0-3180 GCA_041483595.1 Nitrosotalea sp. | reverse complement strand
ATTATTGAAACGGGATCTCCTGTCTTTAATTTCAGTTCCTCAATCCATTTTTTGGGAAGGGATAGAACATACGTAGATCCACCTACAAGTTGTAATTTTCTAACCTCTCTATCATTTAGTACCTCAGACAATGAATTTATTGTATGAACTATGATTAAAGCACTTGTCCACCATTTCTATGTATATCTATATAGTTCTATATTGAACTATGAGATCTAAGAAATTATGGTCGATCCTCTCATATTTGATTCACTAACAACAAAATACATCATGATGGCCATTAACATGAAAAAAGGGTCACCCCATATAGATAAAATTTTTAAATATGTTGCTATAGGCTCAGGCACTTTTGTTATTGCAATTATAGTTATGATTGTAGTTAATCTTGGTGTTGGTTCTGCACCAATATGGGGGAAGGAAGGGTTGTATTTTCTTACGGGATCAGATTGGAATTCAGTTGAGGATAGAGAAATTTATGGTGCTGCACCTTACATAATGGGTACTCTTGTGAATGCTGGAATTGCTATTGTAATTTCAGTACCGTTGAGCTTTGGAATAGCAATGTTTCTCTCTGAACTCTCACCTAAATTATTAAGAACTCCTCTTGCTATGGTTATAGAACTTCTTGCTGCTGTTCCAAGTGTTATATATGGATTATGGGGGTTACTTGTTTTTAGAACTTATATCCAAGATTGGATAGAAGTTCCACTTCATAATCTCTTTGGAGATCAAAGTATAATATTTGCTGGAACTCCATTTGGATTGGACATTCTTACTGCAAGTATAGTTTTAGCTATTATGATAGTTCCTACCATAGCTTCTATTTCAAGAGAGATAATGATAGCTGTTCCAAACAGTCAACGTGAAGCAGCATATATGCTCGGAGCTACAAAATGGGAGGCTTTCAGGCTCGCAGTCTTACCGTATTCAAAATCTGGGTTAATCGGTGCGGTAATACTGGGTCTTGGAAGAGCGGTAGGGGAAACCATGGCAGTTACAATGTTGATAGGAAATGCAACTGGTCCAGCAGCTTTTCCAACATCGCTATTTCAACCAGGACAAACAATGGCAAGTATTATGGCAAATGAATTTGCTGAAGCTTCACAAGGTGGTCTTCACTTGGCAGCTCTAGTTGGTGTTGGACTGATTCTTTTCATTATTGCTTTTCTCATCAACGTAGTAGCGCATCTTCTTGTAGCACGGGTAGTGAAGTCACATGAGGGGGCAGTATTGGCATGATAACCCCCGAGCAAAGAGCAGAATTTAGAAAGCATTTTCGTTATAATGTTGGTAGGAGACTAGTGTTAGACAAAATAGTAAAGGGTGTAGTCTTTACTTGTGTAATAGTTGCTATTATTCCATTAATGGCAATCTTGGTCAATGTTTTTAGTAATGGCGCAGCTGCTTTATCGTGGGAATTTCTAACTCAGGTACCGGGAGCAGTAGGAAGTGATCAACCAGGTGGAATAGGCCCTGCAATTCAAGGAACTATAGTGTTAATTGGATTGTCAAGTCTTATCGGTGTACCTATTGGTGTAATGGGCGGAATATTTCTTTCAGAATACGGTAATAATAGATATGGCAGAACAGTTAGATTTCTTAATGATGTTCTTGCAGAATTCCCAACTATAGTCATTGGTGTATTTGCATTTGTCTTAATTGTTTTAACACTTGGTAACTTTTCTATGTGGGCTGGATCTTTTGCACTTTCTATTGTCATGTTGCCAATTATAACACGAACAACTGAAGAATCTCTAAAATTGGTACCTGTTACTTACAGAGAGGCAGGTTATGCTTTAGGAATTCGAAGATGGAGAGTGGTTTTAACAATAGTACTCAACGGTGCAAAAAGTGGCCTCGTGACAGGTATACTATTGGCAGTTGCAAGAATAGCTGGTGAAACAGCTCCGCTAGTATTTACAATTCTCGGCAGTAGTCAGTTCATTTCTGGCCCTGATGGACCCATAGATGCACTTCCATTGAGGATCTGGAGACTATCATCACTTCCCTATGATAGTGCAGTGACTCAAGGATGGGGCGCGGCGTTTGTTTTGATAATTATGGTTCTCTCTATCAATATCGGTGTAAGATATTTATTCTTAAGAAAGAAAGAAAAAACATTCTTAAAGTTCAAGAAGATGGGAGTAGTCTCATGATGGAGACAGTTACAAAAATTCCTACGAGGGGAAATTCAACTGAAGATATAAAATACAAATTAATTGCAGAAAATATTTCCGCAAGCTACGACGGTATAATAGCAGTAAAGAACGTATCAATGAAATTTAGAGACAGGGCTGTCACTGCTCTTATCGGACCTTCGGGATGTGGAAAAACAACGTTTCTTAGATGTTTAAACAGAATGCATGAGCTTACCAAGAATGCTACACTAACAGGAAAAGTTTTACTAGATGGTGAGGATCTTTACTCCAATAAAGTAGATCCAATAATTAATAGAAGAAAAATAGGCATGGTCTTTCAAAAACCAAATCCTTTCCCTACCATGTCTATATATGACAATGTTGCATGCGGCCTAAAACTTAATGGAGTCAAAGACAAAAAAATACTTGACGAGGTGGTGGAAGGATGTCTTAAGATGGCATCACTTTGGAATGAAGTCAAAGGAGATTTGAAAAAGCCGGGGATGAGTCTTTCGGGTGGACAACAACAGCGTCTATGCATTGCTAGAGCACTTGCCATACAACCAGAAGTTCTTTTAATGGATGAACCAGCTTCCGCTCTTGATCCTATTGCAACTCAGAAAATTGAAGAGATGATACATGAACTGAAAAAGGAATATACTATAATTATTGTAACACACAATATGCAGCAAGCAACCAGGGTCTCTGACTATACTGGATTTATGTACCTTGGAGATTTGATCGAATTTGGAGAGACAAAACAGATCTTTGAAAATCCACGAAATGAAATAACAGCAAAGTATGTTCAAGGTCAATTCGGATAGGCTATGACTCGTCTAATCGATCCTCATCTTGCTAGTTTGTCTGAAATGATGAAACAGATGTGTGAATTGTCCATCAAGTGTACAAATCTTGCGATTGATTCCTATCTAGGTGGCCAAAATGCTAGAAAAGAAGTTCATCAATTTTCAAATGAGATGATGGATTTGTATGACAAAGTAGGGGAATTAACGTTTGATATGATTCTACGATATCAACCGGT
>JBGPGB010000278.1:0-3186 GCA_041483595.1 Nitrosotalea sp. | reverse complement strand
TCTTTGGTACATATATGCCACAATGATAGGGATTGTTTTTTCAATGAGTTCCAATTTTATCCTCAACAAGATCTGGACATTTGAGGATAGAACCTTTGATCCAAAACGAACGCTTATGCAATATGGATTATTCCTTGGATTCAGTGGAATTGGAGCAGTCTTTCAACTGTTATTGGTATATGGACTAGTTGAATTGAGACACATGAATTACTCCATTGCATTATTCTTGGCAGTTGCAATTGCATCAGTGGGAAACTTTTTACTAAATAAAAAATGGACTTTCCAAGAAAAAGTTTGGAGTTAAAGATCTCATTCTACATTCTTAGAATACCTTTTCTTAGCTAGACCTAATCTTCTTCTTCATTTAATTTTCATATTGAAACTGTTTAGCTTGGCCTACTCCGCTATACGAGTATGAAGAGCAGTGTAACTTTTTTATAATATAACGGGGTTATGTAAGGTATGACTTCTGAGAACCTCGATATGGATTATAGCAAATATGATTTCAAGGACTCGACTGAGATGTATGTATACACCAGTAAAAAGGGTCTATCCAAGGAAGTCGTAGAAGAAATTAGCAGAATGAAGGGTGAACCACAATGGATGCTCGACTTTAGACTTCGTTCATATGACATCTTTATGAAAAAACCAATGCCAAACTGGGGAGGCTCTCTGAATCAAATCGATTTTAACAATATCTACTATTATGCAAAAGCTTCTGAAAAAACAGAGAAGGATTGGGATAATGTTCCAGCAGAAGTAAAGGCAACATTTGATAAATTGGGAATTCCTGAAGCAGAAAAGAAATTCCTAGCAGGTGTAGGAGCTCAATACGAGTCAGAAGTCGTATATCATCACCTAAGAGAAGATCTTGCAAAACAAGGTGTACTATTTTTGGATACTGACACTGCTCTAAAAGAGCATCCTGAAGTCTTCAAAAAATATTTTGGTAAAGTAATTCCACCAGAGGACAACAAGTTTGCAGCACTCAACAGTGCTGTGTGGAGTGGAGGATCATTCATCTATATTCCAAAAGGAGTTAAAGTGGATCTACCGCTACAAGCATACTTTAGAATTAATAAAGAAAACATCGGTCAGTTTGAAAGAACTCTCATAATTGCAGATGAAGGCTCGGAAGTACATTATATCGAAGGCTGCACAGCTCCTGTATATTCTTCAGAATCACTACACTCTGCAGTTGTAGAATTGATTGCAATGAAAGGTGCAAAATTAAGATACACTACTATTCAAAATTGGAGTAATGATGTATACAATCTAGTTACAAAGAGAGCATATGCATATGAAGGCGCACGTGTGGAATGGATTGATGGAAATATTGGAAGTAAATTAACAATGAAATATCCTGGAATTTACCTCCTAGGACAACGTGCACATGGAGAAACACTTTCTATTGCATTTGCTGGTAAAAATCAACATCAAGATACTGGTGCAAAAATGGTGCATCTTGCTCCAAATACAACCTCTAGAACAACATCAAAATCAGTCAGCAAAAATAATGGAAGAACTACATACAGAGGTCTTTTACATGTAGCAAAAGGTGCAACCAATGTCAAGGCTTCAGTTCGATGTGATGCATTGTTACTAGATGACATATCAAAGACTGATACTTATCCATACATGGAAATAAACCAAGAAGACGCAACGGTAACTCATGAGGCTACTGTAGGTAAGATTGGTGACGAGCAAATTTTCTATCTTATGACAAGAGGATTCACTGAGGAAGAGGCACTTACACTTATTGTAAACGGATTCATTGAACCATTTACCAAAGAACTCCCAATGGAATATGCAGTGGAACTTAATAGACTGATTAAAATGGAAATGGATGGCTCAGTCGGCTAGTGCCGATTGTGTCAATTTGTGATGTGAAATGTCGTCCTTTGCACTTTCTAAACTTGACTCTAGTCACATAGAAGAAATTTCTGAGGCAAACAACGATCCTATCTGGCTAAGAGAATATAGGAAGAATGCATTTGTTATATTTCAACAACTCCCACCAGAAGTCTCTCCTCTTTACAACAAATACAGTGATGCAAACAAGATGGATTCAGAGCAGATCACATTCACTCTAAGTTCTGATAGTACAGTTCCAGATTTTGTAAAAGACAGGTTATCAGAAATTGGTGAAAATCCTAGCATAGTTCAGATTGGAACTAATATCTATAAAATTAATATTCCATCTGAGTTAAAAGACAAAGGTCTTGTAATATGCTCAATCTATGATGCAATAATAAATCATAGTGACAAGATAAAGAAATCATTTGATCAAACTGATTCAAAGAGGGACAAATACATTGCTCTAAACAATGCTTTTTTTAATTCTGGAATTTTTATCTATATTCCCAAAAATCTCATTTTGGAAAAAGCAATCCATGTGGTATCATCACTCTCCCTAGATCAGACTTCTACAATTTCTCGTAATGTCATTGTTGCAGAGGAGAATAGCAAGGCCTCAATTGTTCAAGAAATCTATGCTCCACAAGCAACAAAACAACAAGCATATCTTGAATTACTAGATATCTCACTAAGTCCAAATAGCCAATTTGACTTGGTTACACTCCAAGCAATGGATGAAACAGCTGTCAATTTCTCTTCAAGAGTGGCAAGAATAGAACGTGACGGAAGAATGAATTGGTATCTGGGATTATTTGGCTCGCATCTTTCAAGATACAAGGTAGATAATTTTCTTAATGGTCCTGGAGCAACTGCACAAGACACCGAAGTGGTTTTTGGAAATAAGAACCAATCATACGATCTTGCTTCAAATTTAATTCATAATGCACCATCTACAATTGGTAGAGTTTTAGAAAAATCTGTTCTTAAAGATACGGCAAAATCTCTCTTTAAGGGAATGATACGAATTGAGAAAGATGCTCATCATGCCGAATCATATCTCTCAGGGCACTCTATATTATTGGACAAGGGCGCAAAATCAGATTCAATACCAGGGCTTGAAATATTTACAAATGATGTCAAGGCAACACACTCTGCATCAGTAGCTCAAATGGATGAGGAACAAATATTTTATCTTGCTACAAGATGTTTGAGCAAATCCGATGCTCAGAAAATTATAGTAGAAGGATTTCTTGAACCTCTTTCAAGAAAGATGTCATATCAGGTTCGTGCATGGATAAGTTACCTGATAGATTCCAAGTGGGCAGGACG
>JBGPGB010000277.1:0-3189 GCA_041483595.1 Nitrosotalea sp. | reverse complement strand
GACCCGCTCGATGGCTCATCAAACATCGAAGCCAATATAAGTATCGGGACAATTTTTTCGATATACAAAAGAATTTCCGAGAGCGGACCGGGTACTCTTCAGGATTGCTTACAACCGGGCATTAAACAGGTTGCGGCAGGATATGTCATATATGGTTCGAGTACAATTCTTGTCAAAACCACAGGCCGAGGGGTCTTTGGCTTTACGCTGGATCCCACAGTAGGTGAGTTTCTGCTTTCATATCAAAAGTTAAAGATTCCCAAACGCTCGAAGACTTACAGTGTTAATGAGGGCAATTATAATAAATGGTCGCCGGGACTAAGGAAATACATTGATAACTTAAAATCCATTAATCCCGAGAAAAAGAGACCTTATTCAGCGCGCTACGTGGGTTCTTTAGTAGCCGATTTCCACCGCAATTTGCTATACGGCGGAATATTTATGTATCCGGCTGATAAGAAGAATCCTAACGGTAAGCTAAGACTGCTGTATGAGGCTAACCCGCTGGCTTTTATAGTTGAACAAGCGGGAGGCAGGGCAACAAATGGTAAATGCAGGATTATGGAAATTGAACCGCAGAATTTGCACCAGCGTACTCCTTTATTTATTGGCAGCGAAGATGACGTACTGGAAGCCGAGAAATGTTTGAATAACGGTTCGGATGAAAAATAGTGCGTCCAAAAAAAATAAGTATCGCAGATAAAAAATATTTGCAAATAATAGTACCTTTCTATCTGGGTCCAAAAGACTCAGAGTCTTATCAGAAAAATGTAGAGTTTGCAATAGAACAACTACATAATGAATTAAAAGAACTAAATGAAAAAATGACCAGAATCAAAAGAAAAGGATTTGAAAAATATGTGGGAAGGAAAACGATTTTATTTTTTGTTACAGTTTTTGTGGGTTGGAATGCCTTACAAACTTATACTCAATCAATTTTATCCGTCCTTATTCTAAACAGTGTATCGCAATACGTATTCCCAATTAACTTGATAGCAACTTATTTTAATTATGGTCCAGTGGTTTGGGTGGCATTTTTGATACTCCTTATGTCTTGGCCATTTATTGGTTCTATTCACCTAGCAAAATTCATCAAGTCTAGAAAGATTTCGAATACGGCTAAAGACTAGTTAGTTTGTAAACTATCTATTGGAGTTGGGCCCGATAATAATCCCATCGTTCTGGATCAAATTGTTTTACAAATTCTATCTGTTCCCTTCTTTTAATTCTGCTTGAAATTACATCGCGTAATGCAAAACCAGTGAGGAATTTGTATCCTTTGGCATGTGCTTGCATGTTAAACAATGACCTCATTTCTCTTCCTCCACTCTGTCCCCAATATCCCATCCTGATTGCAAGCGGCTCCATGAATGCCGTATTATTCATTCCATAATTTACATCATTGACCTCTGGTCGTAATTTGTATGTCTCAAGAGGCCCACCTTTTGTAAATCCTATAACAGGTCCATTATCACTTCCAAGTCTTAATGTGTTAAGTATTGTATCTTTAGCCATGACCGATTCTACAAAATCATTATTTTTGAATTGGAGAGGTTTTGGCAACTGATGGTGAATCTCATATAACGTATTTATGAAATCTGGTTCTTGACGATTTAATATTGGTTCAATTATTGCAAAGAATTTTGTGTTATCATAAACAAGTGACCCTTCAATCTGAATTTCCTGTTCTCGTAGTTTCATGAAAGCTAGAACATTGTCTGTAAAGTTTTTTCTCATATCTCTTGGAAGTGCACGTAAAACTCGTTGATACATCTCTGCATCATTATTGAGAAGATCCTCAAAATATGCAACAGATCTTCTAACAATGTAATAGGGATGCCACGCCAATGCGTGAGCGTTTTTTTGTGCCATCTCTAATGCTTTTGAAAAATCACCAAGGGTGTATCCTGCAATTCTATCTGTAACTGAGAGAAACCACCCCATTTTTTTGAAATGTTCTTTCTTATGTTCGTCTTCTCTTGTATTTTCTATCAAATTGAGGCAATCTTCAATTTTTCTCTCGGTACTCTCTTTGATTTCACCATTCCAAGGATAAGTTGTTCTATGAATTAATGCGGCAATCAAATTCTTATCAATATTTGCATCCTTTAGTAGTGAATTGAGTTTTTCGTCTGTCATGACAAATTTGATGGCATCCTCCTCATGTGGCTTGTCTACTTTTTTCTGAGGATCATAATCGTGAAAGAGGGCCGCAACAAAAAGGTAAGGGAAATCTTCAGGCTTTAGAATGCCATGCATGCTTTCCCATTTGGCCGCAAGTAAAGTGACATATGTCACTTCTAATTCATGAATGATATTGTGATAACCATAATAATCAACGCCTAAACCTTTTGATTCAAACAGTTCTATTGTATAATCTAGAATCTTGGAGAAACATTCCCTTTTAAAACCATTAGTTACCATAATTTGTTGAATTTCTTCACGCAAGGCCACGGGATCTTGGCTCTGTAGCAACATGTAGATTATTGAATCTGATGGCTTTAAGTTCTCGCATGGCCTTAATGTAATTATATCATTGGAGATTTCATCCTTTTTTGGTAAATTATCAATGAAACCAAAACTACAACTATTGTTATTCCAATTATGCTAACATTGGTATAATCTATGAACCAATTGGCTACTAGGATTTTTGGCGAATCTGACAAGATGTTTACAGACTCTTGATTTCCACTTCCTATCACAGACCCCTGCCATCCTGTAAAGACATGTCTTACAAGAATGTCATCACCGGGGATAACCGATGCATATACAATAGTTCCAGAATCATACCATCCTGTTCCTAGGGCTCTCCCAAAATCGGAAATTACTTTGATGTAATACTGTTTTGTATATTCTAGTTCAATCTTGTGTAAACTTGACATATGAATAACAGGAGATTTGAAAGAGCCATTTACCTGTCTTGAAATAACATAGGTATCTGAATTATCTGATGACCACCCGCTAAGCTGCTGTCTTGTATATTCTCGGTCTGATTGTAGAACATATGGTACTATAATTTGTTCATCTGAATCTTCGTCAAACCAGTTATCATTTGTGGGAGAGAGGGGCCAGAAGTTCACCTTACTTATTCCAGAAGTAATAATTTTGAATTGAGGTTTTGCCAAAAAGGTTATCGAATGGTTAGAATCTGTCACAAGTTCTAATGTGAAATTTCCATCAGAATTTCGT
>JBGPGB010000276.1:0-3228 GCA_041483595.1 Nitrosotalea sp. | reverse complement strand
TGTTAGACGATGAAGAATGGATAGCTAAACAAAATGATATCTTAAAGAAAAAAGAATCTGAAGACAAATTGAAAACTGAAGAGAAAAATAAAGTTATAAGAGAAGTAGCTGATAAAGCTATAGAAGATATGCGAAAGAAATTAAACTTATCTGCGGTTGAAGAATAATATGGTTAATGATATAATAAAAAATATACTTATAAAGCTTCGCGTTGATGATCGTGATCTTAAAAAGGTCCAAGAAGGTCTTCTTAAGGGTACTCCAGGCGGCAGTCCTGCTGGTGGTGCTGGATCTTTAAAAACTTTACCTGATTCTGTCAGACAAATATTACAGATGTCAAGAGAGATGGATAAAGTTGGCATCAAGATGAATAAATCATTTGATAACATGGCAAGAGCTGCTAAATCAATCGCTAGTGATTATCTTAAAAAAGCTGAACAACAGCTTGATCAGATATCTAGAAAAGCTGAGAATAGGATAAGAGCATTGGATCGTCTTCAAAAGATGGGTGCATCTCAAGAAAGTGTTCAGAAGATGCAAGCTAGAGTTGATGAATCTATGGGCGCTGCCCAAGGAAGACTCCGTGATATACAAGAGATGAAAGGACTTAAAGGTCCTGGAATGATAGGAAGAATTGGTGGAGGACTACAGATTGCTGGCGCTGCACTTGGCGCTGCTTCCCAGATAGCTGGATTTTTACATGAAAAAAATGCTATCACTGCTCAGTTTGCTGGCGCTGCAGGTAATGAATTAGTTCAAAGACGAACAGATACATATAGTGGTAATCTTCTTAATTCTATAATGAATGTTAGGAATAGACAAGACATACAAGCTCTTGCGTTTTCTAAGAAACAAACAGCTACTAGAGATTGGCAGATGAGATTGGCAGGATATGCTAGCGCTGTAGGAATTGGCGGTGCTGTTGCTATGGGTACAGGAGCTGGAACGATTGCTGGTCCATTAGGTATGGGAGCTGGAGCATTATTGGGAGCTGGAGTATATGGGATGTATCAAGCCGGAAAATATTTCTTAACTCCACAAAGAGAAGCCGAAAAATTATCAGCTTTCCAACAAGGAAGAACAGCATTACAAGCACAATCAATTGATCCATATTTATATCAAAGATTCAGAGAAAATTCTCCTGCTTATGCTCGTGGAAATAGATTACTTCAAATGAATGATGCTAATGCTCAAGCTTTTAGAGGTGCAGCGTTTTCTGCACAGATGACTGGAGCAGAAGCTTATCAAACAGCCACTGCTCTAAGACCTGAGTTTGGCGCTGGGGCCGCAACAGGTATAACTCGTCAGATAATGACAGCTAGACTTAGAACTGGGTTTGACACTCAAACATTACAAACTATAATGGGTGGACAAGCTAAGTTTGGAGTAGGTGGACCTAAAGAAGCTCAAGCCAACATGGAAAAGATAATGACAGTATCTTTTAGTAAAGGTATAGAAGATTCTGGGCTTCTTGAAAAGATGACCCAACTTGTTACTGCTTATCAATCAGGTCAAACAGTCGCAACAGACGCTGGACGGATTGCTAATCAGATAATGTCAGGCATCGCTCCTGGACAACAAAATAACGTTAGATCTATAGAAGCTGCAGTCGGAGCACAATCAAGAGCTGCAGACATGTATCAAGAAGGTGGGTTTCGTGGATTTAAAAAAATGCAAATGTCTAGCGAGATCGCTAAAAAGATGGGAGTATCTCCTGATCAGTCAACTGATTTCCAGATTGCTCTTTCAGGACTTGGGTATGAAGAAGGAAGAAAATTCTTAGTTGATCGAGGTGCTTCACCTGATATATTAGGTAAGTATGATAAATTTCAATTCGATGCTTTAGCTACAAGTCCTTCAGGTAAAAAAGCTTTTGATGCTTTAGATATGAAGCGTAAAAGTGGAGAGCAACCTACCGATGCTGAAAGAAAATCTGCCGAATCAGCGTTAATGGCTACAGGATATACAAAAAGAACAGAAGTTGCCGCCGCTGCAGTTCAAAGATATTTTGCTGAAGGTATTGTTCCAATGGGTGCAGGCAAAGAACAAATGGAAGCTGCTGCAGCAGCCATGACTAAACGCATGGTAGGTGGAGCTGGAGCAACAGCAGAAGAGCAACAAATGGCTTTGCAATTTGGTGGTATGGGCAAGGAAGATGTAGCTATCTCTAAGAATATAAGACAAAATATGGATGCTGCAATATCTTTATTTCAAGAACAAGCCGACATTGCAAAAGATTTTGGCGATGAAGTTGGTATAACTACAGAAAATGTAGAAAAATTAGATAAAGCTTTATCAAATTTAATAGACACTATAAACGCTAAAACTGTTCAGTTAGGTGGAAAATCTTCAGCTAGACCACCTTCCACAGCTCCAGTTGGGAATAAAGGTGGAGGATAATGTCATTAAATAAATCATCTCTCGTCATAGGACCCAATCAACCTGATAGTCATCAAGCTAAACCTAGCTGTATAGTTAAGTTTATATCTTTCAGAGACAAAGATAGTTTTTATCTAAGTGATTCGACTAATTCTTCTATCAATTCACATAAAAAAACATTTAATAAAGATGCATTTGAAAGTTACACAATTGTTTCTGATATAATTACTGTATCTATAAATTCTTCTAAAAGTAGTCCGATGATAACTGGCGAGATACTTTTATCATCAGGCGATCTGAACTATATTTCTATATTAGCACCAGGCGATCATTGTATGGTATGGATGCTAAATGATGAAACTAAATATGACAGTCTTTCTGTTAGGGTTTATAAAGACCAAAAAGCTAACGAGTTTAATTCTGGACTTAAGTTCATAGGGAGAGTTAATTCGATAAGAGCTATATATGGTATATCTCCGAATGGTATAAAGACATTAAGATATCTTGTGACATTAAAAGGGTTTTCAGAATTTCAATCTATGATGTATTATAATCCTCTCTTATATCAACCAGGAGAGCGCGGTGGAACTGGAGATGCAGCAAACGGTATAGAGACTCAACTATCAGGCTTGAGATTTTTTGCTAGGATATCAGATTCATGGAGATCATTAATAAATGAAAAAGGTGCTGCAGGATTAACGCCAAATGATCTGTTACCATTTTTTATAAATCTTTTTCTTGGCGTTGGAGCAAAGAATGCCAGTAACGAGATAGAAAAAATTACAGAAAGTCCTGATGCGGCATTCTTGATACCAAGTGCAGTTGCTCAATTATTAGGAAAGAAATCAG
>JBGPGB010000275.1:0-3231 GCA_041483595.1 Nitrosotalea sp. | reverse complement strand
CAATAGTTCCATCAATTATCAGTAATGCAAGATCAGGATTTGCAATCTTACTAATTCTCGTCATTTCGTCAAGAAGATCTTTCTCTTCCTTATGTCTTCCAGCTGTATCTATTAGAATAATATCAAAATTTTGTCCCTCAAAGTGCTTTAGACCGTTTTTTACAAGTTCGGGAGAATCTTTGTTTCCTTCGTCACCATATACTTCCACGTTTGCCTTTTCACACATTGTCTTAAGTTGCGTTAGCGCACCAGGTCTGTATGTATCTGCACCAATAACTGCAACTCTGTAACCTTGTCTTGTCAAGAGCTTGGCAAGTTTTGAAGTTACTGTAGTTTTTCCACTTCCCTGAATTCCAAGCATCAAGACCTTGTTTACTTTACCAGGTTGGAATACGAATTGCTCTTCGGTACCTAGTAACTTAGCAAGCTCTTCATACAAAATTTTTACAATATGATCTTTTCTAGAAAGTCCTGGAGGAGGAGTCTCTTGGATAGATCTATCTTCTAAATTTTTTGTGATTTGAAAAACTAGTTTTACGTTTACATCTGATTGTAGCAACGCTCTTTGGATATCTTTTGAAAGTTCCTTTATGAGAGCCTCATCTACTGATGAAGAATTCACTATTTTCTTAAGTACGGCCCTAAGACCTGTTTTTAGACTGTCTAACATTACTTTTCTAAAACGGCCTCGGTTATTTCAAATCTTCCTCTATATCCATCCCAGATCTTGTTCGCATTCATTATTCTAATCGGGGAATAAAACAATGGACAGTCTATCACAAACGTTTCAGCTTCACCACCTTCAAATGTCAAATTAAAACCATGTTTTGATGATAATACAATGAGTTGCTCTAAATTTTCCCTAGTTATTTCTCGACCCAACCATGTTTCATCAAGTCCTGCGGAGGTCACATTTGTTATTATGAATTTAAATTTCGATTGTAACAGTTCTAGCATGTAATTTTTTTGATCAATATGCCATAATGGTGAAAATACTTTTAGATTTAGATTATTTCCAATTGTCTCAAAACGAATTCTCTGATAATTACTAAATAATCCTCCATGTACCATCCCATCTATTCCAAAATTGTTCTTAGCTTTTTCAATCAGATTCTGCAATTCTTTAATTTCAGTTTCAGGATCAGTAGTATCCATCTGAGTTATAATCTGGGGTATTTTCATTGCCTTGGCTTGTAATGAGGTGACTGAAATGTTTGGATAATGTAATAGATGACTTTCTTCAGATCGTGGAAATATTGATACAAGGCATTCTATAGTGTGACCCTCTTGCTTGGCTTTGTATATTGCATATGTACTATCCTTTCCACCCGAAAAAAGAGATGCTAATTTCAAGTCAAATTGATAATCTGTCTAGTCAATTAATTTTTTTCTAGTCCCTTTACTCGTCTTAGGCAATCACTGCATAGAGAGAGATGATCCTTTAGCGCGGTATCTACATTAGATGCCAAACAAACATGGCAGAGTCCTTTCACACAATACCCAACTAAGTTGCACTGTATAACTAGTTCTAATATTTGAAAAGCCTGGATGCTTCAATACTCATAATCTTCATCATATCATCAGTTGGCTTTTCTAGTCATCATCAGCATCCGATTTAGCTCTTGATTCTGACTATAATAGTTCTATCCATGACTTTCCAGTATTCAACATTAACACCCTGTATAACTTTGTCCTGAATCTCATCTTCAATTTGATTCACATCGAACACTTCAAAGGATTCAGAATCCATAACCTGTATACCAACTGAAGTTTTTGAAATTACAGAGCCCACTCTTTTGTCTATAAGAGGAACTTGAACCTGTGCGCTAACTGGCGAAACATGTGAATATTTTTTCTTGTCAAATATTCCAACTCCCACAATTCTTGCCTTTGCTGCACCATGTTTACCTGGTTTACTGGTATCATATTCAACAATTCTACATGGCTCAGAATCTGCGTTGTCAACAGGAAGTAGTATGTAAGATCCGATTTTTAGTGAACCAAGCTCAGATGGCTTACTCATTACCAAAGCAGAATTTGGAAGAGTATATAACTTTTCTACTATGGTTTAGATTTCAAATTGATCTCATGAAAATAGATTTGTCAAAATTTCTATTTCATCCGTTCAATTACTGATAGATTTAGAAGATTAGTCATTCCAATTCCTTTTCTTTGTACCTCTTTTCTTGTCTTCTCACAGTACTTGTTATCAGCTTGATGCTTCTTATCACTGGTTACCTCAAGAACTATCATGCTTCTTTCATAAGGAAAAGTAAATTTTTGAGTTTGAGTAGTAGATAGTTTAAGATTTCCAATCTCAGCCCTTCTTACTCTGTTACGCCTAGCCACAATGAAACCAAGATCAGATATATCTGATTGAGAATCCCCATATTCAAGATAGTAGATAGAAACTAGGTTAAGATTGTCATCAGAAGATCTCTCAAAAAATTCGTCATTTTTTGTAAATACAAATGTAGGAGTATCCTGGTTACACTTTTCAATCTCGCTCATTAATTGGGTTCGATCCTTGAATCTAGCAAGAAGGTACGTATTGGAGCGAGATGGAAAGTATGCACGACCATCTTCAGAAAATGTCGCTGTTGCAAAATACATATCATCAATAAAATCGGATTTTTGAAAAGTATTCCTTAATGTAGTAAAGTTATCGTTTTGTAAATATGGTACACATACATATCCCCCATCAGACATCATTTCCCTTGACATGATACTGATTCTTGTCATCCTGTTTATATGTAATCTGATCAATCAAAAAAAATTATCGGTAAAATTCCAATTTTGAAAATAATGGGGATTATCGATAGTTATTTAATACGAAAAAACTGCGTGAGAAACAGTCCCACGCTAGCTCAGCCTGGTAGAGCTTCCGGCTGTAGTGGTTGGCCAGCGGCTAACCGTCATTCAGCCTATCAGGCTTACAGAAACCGGGTTGTCGCAGGTTCAAATCCTGCGCGTGGGACCATCCTAAACTTCAGAAAATCATTTATCAAATACAAAACCATCTCAGATGATGAGAATTATTCTGCATTAGATAAGAATGATAACAAAGTAATTAGCATTCTCAGCAATAATTCAATTACTTTAAAAAAGAGACAACAGGCGAATCAAGAAATTTCATAGATATTACAGATAGGAAGATTTGAGAGATGATTGTAAAATGTGAGAAAAATTGTATCATTAAAGATTACAAAGCCTCATTGAACAATAATATCT
>JBGPGB010000274.1:0-3248 GCA_041483595.1 Nitrosotalea sp. | reverse complement strand
GATGAATCTGCTCATATGGCAATTTCTCTCAAGGCAGAGATTGCAAAGACCTATCCTAACGTGACATCATTAAAAGAAGATGAACCACTTTTGGGTGTTGAACCAATAGATGTTGCGATATCACATTCTGAATATCTTTTCTTTGCTCCACGTATAAGAAAGACAGGTCAGGAAGCTAAGATGGAAATTCATTCAAAATTCAAAGATGCTACATCGTCAATAAAGAAGGGCGGATCAGTAATCTATAATCTTCCAACTGGAATAGGAGGAAATAATGAAACCATTTCTCTCCTTGAGCATGTTTCAGGGCTTGAGATGGGGAAGGGCATATCGTATTTCTATTATCCACTTTCAAAAAATAAAAATCCAGAAATTATTGGTTCATTCAATGCAAAAGAAGATGAGAAACTAGCTAAATTATTGGAGTCTGACAAAAAAGTAAAAAAATTTGTATCTATATCATCTGCTGAGATTTTACATGCAATCAAAACTCTCACTCAATTTGCAAGTTTATCTAGTGTTCTAGAAGTTTCCAAGTTTGCACAAGACTCACAAACAAGAAATGATCTAGTTTCAAGTGAATACAATGATCTTTTTCTTGATGATATGACTAATGGACTTTACGATTTAAGATCACTCGGTACATCCGTAGAAGGGGCTGGTACAATGATGTATCTCGTGAATGGTAGTATTAAGGGAATAGAAGGATATGTCAAGAGATTAATTGATGAAATTCGTTCTACATTAAAGAAACATGAGCTTAAAGCGAGCAGAACAAAAGTAGTTTTAGTATGGACTCAAGATTCCTACGAGATGCGTGGAGATAAGGTAGACATGCTTAATTCTCTTGTTACAAAGTTACGTGATTACATTGGTGATGTAGAAATACACCAAGGACCTGAATTAGATATTTTCCATAGTGATAAAACAACTATCATCGTAGCATGTTCAAAATTTGATTATGAAAAAATTACGAAAAATGGAAACGACTCTGATGTAATAGTAATTAAAACAAATCCTCTTTGTGAGATATTATAATAAGGGTGCTATATTAAAAATGATATCAGAATTGTCTGACATACCTGGTGTACCTCAAAATGACATAGAAGAAGGTCAAGAATATCATAATACTAGAGATGATGAAATAGAATCTGAAAAGGGATTTGTTGATACTATGAAAATTCAGTTAGAGCAGGAGGGAGAAAAAGTTTCTTCCTATGAAAAGAAAATTCAATATCTGATTGCTGATTTTGAAAATTTGAAGAAAAGGTCTGAGATTGATATTCAGAACCGTGTAAATTCGATTACTGATGGAATTATTCTCAAATTTCTTGGAATATATGATGATTTTGTCCGTGCGAGGAATGCTTTATCAAAACAAAATGTAAACACTGAGGGTCTGGATGCTATTTTAAAAAATATGGATGTATTTCTAGTTGAATTTGGAGTAAGACCAATTGAGGCGGTTGGTGAGATTTTTGACCCAAAATTACACGAAGCAATATCTATAAAAGAAGATCCCACATTGGATGATAATACAATTACTGCGGAACTTCGTAAAGGATATATTTTGAAGGACAGAGTTATTAGACCAAGCTTAGTGGAAATATCTAAGAGAACTATCAAGGAGATGAATGTAGATGGCTAAAATTATAGGTATTGATTTAGGAACAAGTAATTCTGCAGCGGCTGTTATGATGGGTGGAAAACCTACCCTGATTCCTGCATCCGAGGGAACTACTGTTGGAGGAAAGGCATTTCCTTCTGTTGTAGGCCTCACAAAAGATGGTCAACTCATCGTTGGAGAGCCAGCCCGAAGGCAGGCAGTAACAAATCCAGAAGGTACCGTGGTAGCAGCAAAGAGAAAAATGGGAACAGATCACTTTTTTAAAATTTATGATAAGGAGTACAAACCTCAACAAATCTCTGCATTCATTCTACAAAAAATAAAAAGAGATGCTGAGGCATTTATTGGAGAGACGATAGACAAAGCAGTAATCACAGTACCTGCTTATTTCAATGATAATCAAAGACAGGCAACTAAAGATGCTGGGCAGATTGCAGGTCTTGATGTTGTAAGAATAATTAATGAACCTACTGCTGCTGCACTTGCATTTGGTCTAGACAAATTAAAACAAGATATGAAAATTATGGTATTTGATTTAGGAGGAGGTACCCTTGATGTAACCATAATGGAAATGGGTGGAGGAGTCTTTGAAGTCATGAGCACCTCAGGAGATACTCAGCTTGGAGGTACTGATATGGATAAAGTTTTGATTGATTATGTTGTTGACAGTTTTAGAAAAACATCTGGAATTGATATTTCTAAAGATAGTGCAGCCATGGTAAGAGTAAGAGAAGCTGCTGAAAAGGCAAAGATAGAACTCTCCTCTATATTTGAAACAGATATCAATCTCCCGTTTATATCATATGATCAATCTTCTGGACCAAAAAATCTTGAATTAAAAATAACTCGAGCAAAGTTTGAGGAACTCATAAATCCTATAGTGGAAAGATGCAGACCTTCAGTTACAAAATCACTTGAGGATGCAAAACTTTCTCCAGCTGATGTTAGTAAAATCATCTTGGTCGGAGGTCCTACTAGAATTCCTCTTGTCAAAAAATTGGTGGCTAATCTAATGGGAAAAGAACCTGAGGCAGGAATAGATCCAATGGAGGCAGTTGCCTTAGGTGCAGCTATTCAAGCAGGTATTATTGCAGGTGAAGTTACAAGTGATATTGTACTTTTAGATGTAACTCCTCTTACGCTTGGTTTAGAAGTACTTGGGGGATTACGAGAACCCATAATTGATAGGAATACAACAATTCCTACTTCAAAGAGTAAGATTTTCACAACTGCGGCAGATAATCAAACCGCTGTAACTATTCATGTAGTTCAAGGAGAAAGACCGATGGCTGCAGATAATGTATCACTTGGAAGCTTCAACCTCTCAGGAATTCTTCCCGCACCAAGAGGAATTCCACAAATAGAAGTAAAGTTCGATATAGACGCAAACGGTATACTCAATGTTGCAGCAAAAGATCTAGCAACACAAAAAGAGGCAAAAATAACTATTACTGCAAGTACAAAACTTGCCAAAGGGGATATAGAAAAGATGACCAAGGATGCTGAACTTTTTGCTGAGCAAGATAAAAAGAAAAAGGAAGAAGTGTTGATTAAAAATGAGGCACAACAATCACTCTATGCAGCTGAAAATTTAATTAGTCAACAAAAAGACAAGATAACG
>JBGPGB010000273.1:0-3251 GCA_041483595.1 Nitrosotalea sp. | reverse complement strand
GGACAGATCATCAATGCGAATTTTCATGGATTCCAATATGGACCTGACATATACTGAAAGAAATTTTACCCATTTTTCTCCCAAACTTGTTTCAAAAATCAACGTATAGTTTTGGTGATTAATTTTGTGCGTAAATCGAAACCAACCTCCATATTTTGAGAGCGTTGTAAAATAATTATCAATGACAGAATCAATGTCATACTTCCATTGTGAAAGATGACACAGTTTCTGGACTATTTTTGGTCCATCCTCTGCAATTTTTTCAATCTCAGATTCGTCCAAATATTCAATTATTGTGGTAAACAAAACTTGGGACATTGATATGGTTGGAATTGATTTAAAGCGCCTGTCAAATGAAATGTATTTGCCAAGAATTTTAGATATTATCGAGCTTAATGGCAGATCCCTTTCATCTGATTCTTTTCTTAATTCTGCCAGTATAGAGTTGGGCAGCCTAAGCGTTATCCTGTTTGTACTTGGTGCCATATCCAACACTTCCATGTTTTACAACTTGTAAGCTCGTTGAGACACTTTTCTATAAAACATTGCGCATGTATTACATGTAAGCTACAAGTTTGATCTGTTTCCATATCCTAGAAAACAATTTGATTTATTTTTGATATCATTTGCTACAAATCAGAAAAACGTCTAGTGTTTATACTTGATCAACATTCCAAGAATTTGCCATTGGAGCTATAAAGATTATTTATAGAAGCTAGTTTTTATTGGTGCCAATTGACAAAAGATCACCAAAAAAATAATCCAAAAGGAATGGTGCAGGTCCATGGTACAGTTGACATAAATCAATTCTATTACTTTGAAGGTCTGTCTGACGCAGACACTGTAAAAATAGATCTGACAGTAGACTCGGTAAGGTTTAGGCCTGATTCAAAATCAAAATGGCTAGAAAATCTCGAGGTCTTCAACGAGGCATCTGTCGGTAGCAAGCCGGTTGTACATAACCAAAAGGTAACGATAAGATTGCAGGGAATAGACGCGCCAGAACTTCATTATCAGGCAAAAAGGGGAATACCGCAAGCTAAGATGACCGCAAATCAAAAAAGAGACTGGAAGAACAGCCAGTTTCGCCAGTGGTGGGGTGCAAGGGCAACCTGGGAGCTAGCAACATTCTTGAAGTCCTTTGTGGAAGGCGCAGGTTCTTTAGTTGTCAAGGCATTTGTATTCTCGCGAGTAGACTCGCCAAGCGACCTCTTTGACGTCTATGGAAGGCTGGTGGGGGATATTATCATTGATAGAAAACCACTTGGTGACATTGTCATATCAAAAGATCTAAAAAATGAATTAAACATAAACCAGTGGCTTGCACAAGAAGGATGGGCCTTTCCAACTTTTTATGATTCCATGACAGTAGGAGAGATTACCACATTATCTAACCTTGGCAAGAAGGCCAAGAGCAATGCAGATGGAATATGGTCAAGCTATGCAGACACTCTGGTAGAGTTTGATCCCTCCCTTGTTCTTCCCCCAAGAAAACAATTAATCAAAGTTTCCGATGACTCGGGAGATCTTAACATGCCAAAGATATTTCGAAGGCAGGTCCAGTATGAGGTAAATCACAGGGCAGGAATATTTTCAGAGAATACACTAACCGATTATCTTTCCGATGCCAAGAAACAAGACATGTGTTACAAGACATCAGAGTTTCTGTCAAAGGATACAGCGGTAAAAAAATACAAGCTGTCTGATCTTCTAGAAAAAAATGGAAAAATAAATTTCGAGCCTGCAGACCTTGTGTTCATTGAAAAAGAGTCGAACCTTCACGACCATAATGGCAACAAGATAGATAGTTGGTACTAGGACAGATTTAGAGTATGATTTGATTGTGTTCCAAATGTTACATCAGCCACTTCATGCCATTTGATTTTAGAAGCCTTGAATATTTTTTCTTGCTCTTGAACATAAAATCAATTTGAGAATGGATGTTAATCCTCTCTCGCATCATCAATTCCTTTACTACAAAACTTATTTTGGTGTTTAATATTTCATCAATCTGTCCTAATGCCAATTTTAGGACAATCACTGCCTTGTCAAACGACGCAAGATCTCCCACGAATTCAGAGTTTGTAATTGTTGGAAAACTTTCTACGATGTCATGCTTTGATATTTCCCTGAGTTTCTTGACAGTTATTTGGCCTTCTGCCAATTCCGCGAGTCTAAACATTTCACTCTTGTCTTTGATGTAGCATAGCTCCTCTGCCACGCTTGACTTTATTCGACGTCGAATAATTTGCTCCTGAATCTCTTTTGGAAGCTCCAATAGCTTGATACGCTTGCTAATGTATTCCTGGCTTTTCCCTATGCGTATTGCAAGCTCCGACTCTCCACCCCATCCAAAGCTTTGTACGTACAGGTTGTATGCATTTGCTTCTTCTATTGGATTCATAGTCTTTCGCTGCACATTTTCTATTAGTGATATCTCAAAGGATTCCTTGTCTCCAAGATCCACTATATGACTAGGAATTTTTCTCCATCCAAGTTTTTTGCATGCCAAGTATCTTCTATTTCCAGCCACTACCTCAAATTTACTATCTTGGATTCGCACAACTATTGGGTGGAGCAAGCCTACCTCCTGAATTGACATGACCAAGCTTGTGATGTCTCCTGAATCTTCTCTTATTGGTGTCTTGCTTGACCTTATCCTTGACATGTTTACGCTATCTATCAGACCCAACATGTGAGCTGAACCGTTTGGCTTTGAAATTACGTTGCTTTTTTCGAAGGTGGACACTTAATTCCTTATGAAATTTCACCGTAATATTGTAAGCTTGACAAATGAGACAAGCATTTACAACTTTAGCTAATTATCTCTAAATAGAGAGTTTGATTACCGACATGAGCCTATTCGGTAGAACCTCTCACATCTTTAGCATAACTAAAGTTAGGATTTATTATTGAGATATCGTTCCGTTAAGAGTAACCTTGTTATCTGTAACAACAAGTTCATAAATTCCTTTAAGATTTTCATCATTTAAAATAAAACTTTCATCCACCTCAATCCATTTGTTAGTATAGATATGATCATACAATTCTAATACTTTCACAATCTTTTCAAAATCTGATCTTGGTTGAGGTAAGAATCTTGGATGCATTGATAAATACAGAGTTGGTTTATTTGCGGATAAATAATCAGCTATGTTTGGCAAGACTATCGTTTCCCCTCCTTCAATATCCATTTTAATAAAGTTACAATCATTAATTCCTTGTCTTTTTACAAATTGTGATAGTGTTAT
>JBGPGB010000272.1:0-3253 GCA_041483595.1 Nitrosotalea sp. | reverse complement strand
GAAGCGCAAGCCGAAGCCAAGCATCAACGACATTCAGCAAGCCGCACAAGAGGAAGACGCTGCCAATGGTGCAAACCATCACGTTCCGGTCAAGGTGGTTCGTCGTATCACAGACCAGATGGCAGAATTGCTTGAGAGCGGCCAAGAGCTAATTAACCCGAACGATGGCACTGAATACAGCCGCAGAGAGGTTCGCATTCTTGTGGATGCGTTTAACTGGTTCTTGGCGAGAAACAATCTTAAATCGCCTCTTGAAGCCTTGACCAGTGACAGTGAGGCAATAGCAGCAAAGTAAAGTTTTCCATACTACGCCGCTTTAGAGCGGCGTAGTATTCTATGGGAGTTGAAAAATGAAAACTTGGATTGGGGAAGCTGTAGTTTATCTTGGGTCTTTAACATCAGAAGAGATTAAAGACCCAAAACATAAAGTCTATTTTAAGGACACTGATAATCCTACAGAAGAAGAACTTGCTAAGTTTTTTGAGAAAAAACAAACCCCAGAGTTATACCCTGGTTATGGTAATCCTATTAATGAAATGGCTGATGCCTCTATTGGTATTACAGAAACAACGGAAGAAGTAGAAGACAGCGAAGAGGAAGAGGACTAGTGAATGGTAGCACAAATCTTAGATGGAAAAATCGTTGCTGAACAACTTAAACAACGAACCAAACATCAATTAGAATTGTTTGCAAGTAAAATTACATTAGCTGTCTGTTTGGTGGGGGATGACCCGGCGAGTGCTATCTACGTCAATAATAAAAGAAAAGCATGTGAAGAAATAGGCATTAAAGGTATAGTGCAAACGTTTTCTTCAAACACCCCACAAAGATTCGTTACTGATTGGATTAGATGGGCCAATGACAACAAGGAAGTTACTGGAATACTTGTGCAGCTTCCACTTCCAAAAGAGTATGACAGATTGAGAGTGCTTCGTTCTGTTAACCCATTGAAGGATGTTGATTGTTTCCATCCAGAAAACCAAGGCTTGTTAATGAGCGGTAGTCCAAGGTTTAAGCCTTGTACACCTGCTGGCATAATGAAAATTTTGGAATATTATGACATTAAAACAAAAGGCAAGCACATTGTAATAATTAACCGAAGTATTGTTGTTGGACAACCATTAGCTTCTCTTTTAAGTCAAGAAGGTAATGCAACTGTAACAATGTGCCATGAATACACCAAAGGTATTGAAGACATAACAAAAACTGCTGATATAATTATTACGGCAGTTGGAAAGCCAGACTTTCGTTTGTCTGCTGATATGGTTAGTTACAATCAAGTTGTTATTGATGTTGGTATCTATAGAGAAAATGGCAAGATTCGTGGCGATGCTGTCTTTGAGGAAGTTTCGCAAATAGTTCATGCAATTACCCCTGTCCCTGGTGGAGTAGGTCCAGTTACTATTGCCATGTTGCTTAACAATGCAGCCAAAGCCTATACTGTGAGGTAATTATGAAAGTTGGCGATGTAGTTAGAGTTAAGACAGGAATATCAACCAACACGCAAGAAATTCGTGGTCTAGTTGGAACTATTAAAAGCATATCAAGGGATAGTTCGTATCAGGATATAGGGGTTGACTTTGGAAGAAATATTGGTGGAAACAATCTAAATGGACTTATTCAAGAAGGATATGGATTTTGGATTAAAGAACATGATTTACAAATAATGAAGCCGGTTAAAGAGATGTTTCCGTCTTATTGGGAAAGCGAATGGAAGCCTAAACTTGAACTTAAACCAGAAAATAAGTTATCAATAATTATTCTAGAAGAAGGTAATAATGAGGACCGAAATGCTAAAGATTTTTGCTCTAAGTAACGATCAACCTTTTGCAAGAAAGGTTGCTGAAAAATTAAATGCCAAATTTGGTAAAGGCTATGACAACATAATTAGGTTAGCAGAACATGAAGAATATTCTTTTTCTGATGGTGAATGTTACATAGCTCCTAAGCCTGGAATAAAAGAGAATGTTAGAGGCTGTGATGTCTTTGTCATTTCATCAATGTATACAGACCAAAACGAAAGTGTCAATGATAAGATAATGAAAACCTTGATTCTTTGTGGCGCATTAAGAGATGCTTCCGCAAGAAGAATTACACTTGTCGCTCCCTACTATCCATACGCACGTCAAGATAGAAAAACAACCAGTAGAGCGCCAATTACGACTAAGTATATGGCAAGGTTGTTTAGTGAAATGTGGGTTGATAGATTATTGACCTTAGATGTTCACAATCCAACCGCAATTCAAAACGCTTATCAGGTTCCTTGCGATCTTCTTGAAGCTAACAGATTATTTGCAGAACATGTGGTTAAATCAGGAATTGATCCTCACTTATTGACCATTCTTTCCCCTGATTCTGGTGGATTAGGTAGAGCAAGAAAGTTTCGCAAAATTCTTAGTGATAAGTTCAAATCCGAGGTTGGCATTGCCTGCTTGGATAAAGTTCATCAAGGATTTAACATCACTGGTTATGATATAATGGGTACTGTTAAGGGCAGGAACATCATAATTTATGATGATATGATTTCTAGTGGTAAAACTGTTTCAGAATGTATAAGAGCGTGTTTTCCAGTTAAGGATGAAAATAGTTGGGCTAATAGCATTCTTGGTGTTTGTGCGACTCATGGTTTGTTTGTGGGAAGTGCTACTGAGAATCTATGGGATGATAGATTGAAAAAGATTATTATAGCAGACACCATACAGCCATTTAGATTAGAGGGTCATGTGTTGAGGAAGGTTGAAATCATCAACACTACAGAATTATTTTCAGAAGCTATCGCTCGTATTCACAATAATGATTCCATTAGTGATTTATTATCTAATGGACAATACCATTGACAAAAGGGTATAAGTTTTGTATTATGCTGTGAGATGGCGGTGCGAGTCCGTTATTTAAGATGACCTTCACAGTTTTTGGAGCAATGTATGTTAACTAAATCAACTATATTGCAAACTATATTTTGGATAATGTTTTGGGGAACAGCTTTAGCTGTAGTATTTTATCTAAAATGAGGTTATTTATGGAAAGTATTGACACTATTCGCAAGGTCATATCAAATGCTGCGCAGGCACGGCAAGAAGCTATCAAATCTTTACAAGAGCAGCGAAAATATCATCAAGAACAGATTGATGAAATTGACAATATTTTATCTGGTCTTGGACAAATCAAAGTTAAAAAATCAAATCAAGGGCGTGGACCTCGTGGAAATAACACATTTACTATAATAGATGGCGTAGAACAATTGTTAAATAGG
>JBGPGB010000271.1:0-3264 GCA_041483595.1 Nitrosotalea sp. | reverse complement strand
ATAGATTTTCGGCTATATTTCTTTTATCTTCTGCCTTACAAGCTAGAAACTGTTTTGTATTATGTTGACCGAAACAAACAACATTAATAAATGCTGTATAGTTTAATTTTATAATCTTATTAATTTCTTCTTGTTTGTCTTTTCCGCCCTTGCTCTCGTTAATTCCATCTTTCCAAATCTCTATGCTGTTGGGTTCCCTCTTGCGAATGATTGAATAACTGTGACCATCCAAGTCAAATCTTACTTCAACTTCTAGACCTCTTTTGTTTTTAATGTTAATTGCTTTTTTGTGACTTATGTTCTTAATAAGCTCACCAAAAATAGCATACACAATAACTTCTATTAAAGTAGATTTACCAGCACCATTGCTAGCATTTGGACCTTGATCTCTGTTTTCGCCCTTAATTGTTATGATGTTGCCATACTTAGTAAAATCAACTTCTATCGGCTCACCAATAGAAAGAAAGTTCTTGGCACGAATATATTTAATTTGCAATGCAAATCTCCTTTCCAATTCTTAATAGCATACTTTCATCTAAACTATGTTCAATTGTCTTAACATATCGCTCCAGAACATCTCCTTCTATTAAATCAAACTTTTGATTTAGCTTATCTTCTACTTGATTGCTTTTGCTGTGGATGAAATGAAAAGTGGCATCTGATTCTTTAGTAAGTTTAGCCTTCATTTCTAGAATATCAACATGACCAATATCGTCAATAATGACATTGAAGAAGTTTGAACCCAAATCATACTTGTCAACTTCTTCTGCTTTTATGATGTAATGCTTTGGTGAAAACGTATTCTTAATGTATTCTACATCTAATGTCTCGGTATCAAAAACCATAATGTGCTTATCTTGATTTGCTTCACCAAAGTTTAATTGTAAAGTTGATCCAATGTATTCTACAACGTTGTTTAGCTTTTGTGCTCCATGATAATGACCTAGGAAAACTTTCTGATAACCGTCAAACAAATCTTTACTTACAGGAATCATATCGTTTTCATATTCAACTGAAACTTCCGCTTTGATGTTGTGATTAAAGTTGAGAGTTGCCCCATCAACAGCAATGTGACCAACTAGTATTGGTGCTCTTGCATCAAAGTTGTCTGCAAGAACAGCAATTGGATTTTGTGTATAAGGCAGAAAATCAATGTCTATTCCAGCGATGTTCAATGTTGTCGGTTTATCAATGACATTAACATAACTGAGAGCACCAATAGGAATTACGCTACTGATATCAGCTTTTTCTGAGTACCACAAATCGTGATTGCCTAGAAGTAGCCAGATATTTAAGTCAGAGAATTGTGTGAATACTTTATATGTTTGATGATAGGTGTAAACTTTAATGTTTGTCCTATCTTGAAACAAATCGCCCGCAAACACAACATCTTTAATGTTGCGCTCACGGGCCGTATGAAACACCCAGTATAAAGCATCTAGACAATCTTGCAGTCTTGATTCTTTACCTTTGTGTGCGTGAATGTGGATATCGGAGAATAATAATATTTTTGACATTGTTAATTTAATAAATCTATTAGATTGTTTGTGTAATCATAATAGCATACTAAATCCAAAAATCAATATCTAATTTACTTTTGCAAACTAGTTTTTTCTTTATCTGGTTTTTTACTATAAACAACTTGTTGATCTTGCTGCTTGGTAATATTAATCTCATCAAAGAATTTTTTGTACTTATCATCCTTAACAATCTTTTCTAAAAGTTTCCAAACATCTGCTGCCGGAATAGATTTAATCTCAATTGGTGCTTGCTGCTGTTGCCCGCCCATAGGATCACCACCAGGAGGACCACCCATACCAGGAGGACCACCCATGCCGCCACCAGGGGGAGCGCCCATACCACCAGCCATTGGATCACTACCAGGAGGACCACCGGCAGGAGCGCCACCAGGGGGAGCACCAGCAGGTTCGCCAAGTTCCCGAAATAAAGTTGAGGCAGAAAAGAACGATTTTGTTGTCATATCTTTATTTATCGAATTTATCGAATTTTTTGTATTTTTTGCTTGACTTTCTTCTTTTGTCGTGGTAATATGAAATTGTGATTTCTTTGTCCCATTCAAGAGAGGGAAAACCATGAAGCAAAATCTTACTGAAACCAGACCGCAACGTTGGCGAGCCTTGGTGACATACAGCAATGGTGAAGAGGGTTTGCTTTGCCTGGGGCAAAACTTTAACCAAGTCACAGAATACTACGACACCCCGTACTTTGAACTCCTTGACGGTGAGGAACGGGCACGAGTCAAGTCGATTTCACTCCAAAAATGGCAGGGAATGCCTGATTCTGGCCGATGGGAAACCCAGAGGGATTTACCGTTTCCGCAAGAGATGGAAATGCCGCTCATGCCCATTATGGTGAAGCCGAAAGCGTAAAATAAGAAAAAATTGCCAAAAAAAGAAGGACCGGATGAAAAATTCCGGTCCTTCTACTATTTTATGGTATGAGTAATTCATTCCAAAAAGTACAAAAAGTTGATCCATTCTGCGACATGACACTTGGCGCATGGAAACCCGATAAAAAACAAACAAGTAAGCAATATTTAGCATTTCAGCGACATGCCGAGGTAAACGTGCCTGAAATATATGCTCAAGACTGGCATGATCCTGCAACTTCTATCAAAAAGAAGATTTGGGGCAAGGTCATTCTCAAAGAGCAGAAGCTAATTAATAAGGAAACCAGTGAAGAGAGCTTCCAGAGAACAATTGACCCATCTCCTAACGGCGGCGCTCAAATTAAAGAGATTATTGCTTAATCCCAAAAAATAAACATGGGGTGAATCCAATCAGGATAGGTTCCTCTTGCAAAAATAGAGACGCCTATTACATCTCCTGTAAGATTCAACTCTTTGCGGTATCTTTCCATACTTCCACCTGTTGTAACCACATCCTCAACAATCAATGTTGGATGCCCTGGTTTACAATAAGGTTCGCACGCCTTTGCAAATCTAACCGCTCCAGTTGGAACACCATACACCTTTGAAAACTCATATTTTTTACTAATAAGTAAAGCCAACGTATCTAAATCTTCTATCGTAAGTGAGTCGGCTTCTATCTTCCAATCAGTCTCTTTACCACTCTTTAATACAAAATTCTTTCTCTGAAATAACGTCATGGTTCTATGCCTTTTTCTAAAACTGTTACTTTATGACCTTCTTTTTCTAATATGCTAACTCTTCTGCGGGAATGCTTATCTAGGTAGTCATTGATATTAAACATGAAATCATAATACTCTAGATTTTCCTTATCT
>JBGPGB010000270.1:0-3266 GCA_041483595.1 Nitrosotalea sp. | reverse complement strand
GGTTTTTTAAAATAAAGTGCTTCCTCTGGAACCGTACCAGAGTCTGTGATGAGACAAAATGCATTTTTCTCTAATTTAGTAAAGTCAAAAAATCCGAGCGGTTTTATCAATTCAAGATTACTTGGTATTTTTTGCTTCTTAATCTTGCTCACTGTTCTAGGATGTATCGGGTAGATCACTCTTTTTTTAAACTTCTTACCAATAGTTTGAAGGGAAGAAAAGATTTTTTCTAATCTTTCTTGACTGTCAACATTTTCACTGCGGTGAGATGTAACTAAAAAGTAACCATTTGATTTCAAATTCATTTTTTCCATAATTTGACTAGATTCAATTTTTGGAGTAAAGTAATTTATGACATCAATTATTGGATTTCCTACAACATAGATCTTACTTGGATGAATGTTTTCTCGAATTAAATTCTCTCTAGAATAAGTTGTGTACGGTAACAAAAGAGATGAAAGATGATCTATTATGATCCGATTTTTTTCTTCAGGCATACGAAAATCATAACTACGCATTCCAGCTTCAAGATGAGCTATCTTTATTCCATGGTGAGCTGCAGGGATAGCCGAAAGTCCACTATTTGTATCGCCCAAAATGAGCAGAACATCTGGTTTTTCTTTTAATAAAACTTCTTCAGATTTTGTTATAATGTCTGAAATCTCCGGTCCATACTTTTCAGTTTTTATTTTCAAATCATAATCAGGTTTACGAATCTCAAGTTCGTCAAAAAATATTGAATTTAATTCATAGGTGTAATTCTGACTTGTGCTTACCATGACATGATCAAAATTTGCATCTAACAAAGAGAAAATCCTGCTTAATCTGATTATTTCAGGCCTCGTCCCAAAAATAGTCATTATTTTCATATTACATGAAAAGGTGATCTTGTCAAATTTAAAAGGATTTCATATGGCAGGGTGAGATTTTCGATAAATTGAGTTGATTAAGACTTATTAAATCAAAAACGATCAATGAATTTGACTTGGATTATTCATCTGTCCTAAATGATCAAAATATTCTGGTAACCGGAGGAACAGGAAGTTTTGGTCATCAAATGATAAAAGAATTGATGAGGTATAAACCTAAAATTATTAGAATTTTTAGTCGGGATGAAGACAAGCAGCATCTTATGAGGCAAGAATTTTCTGATGATCCTATAATAAAGCGAATGCAGTTTGTTATAGGTGATGTTAGAGACTATGATCGAATATACACTGCAGCGAAAGATATCGATATAATATTTCATGCAGCTGCATTAAAACAAGTTCCTGCTGTTGAATCTCATCCATTTGAAGCAGTAAAGACAAACATTATTGGAGCATATAACGTAGTCAAAGCATCAGTTGCTAGAAAAGTATCTAAAGTAGTAGCAATTAGTACCGATAAAGCTGTAAAACCAGTAAATGCCATGGGAATGACAAAAGCACTCCAAGAGAAAATAATTCTATCTGATGATTTATCAAAAGATGATACGATATTTTCTTGTGTTAGGTATGGTAACGTGCTTGGAAGTCGAGGAAGTATAATGCCATTATGGGATTTGAAGATTGCAAAAAAGGAACCACTTCCTATAACACATCCTGAAATGACTCGATTCATGTTAACACTAAGTCAGGCAATAGAACTTGTTTTTTACTCTATTAAAAATGCTAAAGGTGGAGAAATATTTGTCAAGAAAGCACCAGCTGCTAAAATAGTTGATCTTGCTAAAGCATATGCCAAATTGAAAACAAACCACAATGATTACCCTCTAAAATATATTGGTATACGAGCAGGAGAAAAAGTAGATGAAATTCTAGTATCTGAAGAAGAGATGAGGCGTGTTGAAGAAAGAAAGGATCACTTTGTCATAAAACATGAAGAAGAATTTGATATGCATTCTCTAAAAAAATCTATTAAAGTAAAGGAATATGGTTCTGCAACTGTCAAACATCTTAACAAAGAGGAATTGATTGAGCTAATGAAAAAACTCAAATGGATTGCTTGAAGATTTAACTTATTTTAAGATGGTATTTTACATTATCTCTCTTTCATATTCATATATGATTTTAGTATCAAACGAAAAATAGATGGTGGTAATATTCTTAACATTATGTCTCTTAAAACATGACGACTTCTTGTTATTAATGGCTTAGTCTTCTGATATTTCTTTATCGCAAACTTGGTAATCAGTAGAGATCTAACAGCATGAACGACAGATCTTATCTTCGATATGATTTTTTAAAAACTTGAATAGACAAAATGATGATTTTATTATGCTTTTAATTATTCTATTATAAAAACATGACATTAATGGTATGAGAAATCTTTTTAGAGTGATTAGATTTTTTGATGTTTACTGTTAGTGATTCTAAATCATCATATCAAAGGAGTTGTTTCAAACGAAGAGGTCTTCTAGTCAATATTAGAGAAAAATACGCCCAACCGAATAATTGGTATTACCAAGTTGATGTTCCAAATGAAAAGAAACTTGTAGCAATGCACCTAACCATTTGTAATGTCTATGCATTACTGAAATCCTTACTTACTTTAATTACAATTTCTTTCCATTTACTCATGGTATTTTTTAAATCAAATCCGGCATCAATAGCTTCCGACCGAGGGTCCTTGTTTTCTGGATACCAGTCCTCAAAATAGCCAATATCATGTGTGATATCTACTTTTGTTCCACATAGCATCGCTTCAATTGCAGGCAAGCCTATGCTTCCTCTTGCAAAAAATAAATCAGAAGCATTGTATAGTTTTCTCAACATATCATGATCTATATCACAAAATTTTCTGATATTTTTTTCTTCCATGGAAAAAGGGTTATGTTTTGATACAAGAATCCACTGAATATTTTTATCTCCTTCGATCTTGAGTTTTACTTGATCCCAACCGTGTATCAGAGTTTCGTCACCCACAAACATATTACAATTACCAACTATGCCTAGTTCTTTTCTTGTTTGAGCCCTTTCAGTAGGAGAAGGATAGAAAACTGAACTATCTATGCCCATAGGAATCCAGCAACCTTTTTTCTGAGAAATATCATATAATCTAAGTAAGCTTTTGACATTTACTACAACAAAGCTAGCTACATCTATGGCGCTCTTAATCTGTTGGATGTGCTTAATGCAGAATGCCTTATCGAGAAACCCATTTTTCATCAAGGCATGATAATTGTCTTGAACCAACATTATTATAGGTTTTTTCGATATTTTTAGATCACCCCAAAAGGCATTTTGAATAATTACATCTGGATTAAAATTAGCAAGATCTTTTCT
>JBGPGB010000269.1:0-3288 GCA_041483595.1 Nitrosotalea sp. | reverse complement strand
TATATGATGCTAAAATTAGATTATAGTGTTCAAAGAATCAGGCATTCTGACTCTAGTATACTAGCCAAATCGTTATCCTGTAAAACCGGGTTGACTGGGTAAAAAATTGACCACCCAACAGTTTCACCTGTCTAATGTTACTTCGTCAGACCAAGAGCAATGGTATCGTAGTTTGTATGAAGATTCCCCTGATCTTTATTGCACATTGAACAAAGATGGAATTATTCTTGAATGTAACAAATCTTATGCGGATAATTTGGGATATTTAAAAGAGAAAATTATTGGAAAGTCAATATTTAACCAAATCTCGGAAGTGAGCCTTCCTATCATGCATAAATATTTTGAGCAATGGAAAAAGACAGGTAAAGTTTCCAATAAAGAAGTCTGGCTTAAAAGAAAAGACTCTACAAATTTTCCAGTTTTGCTTAGTTCAAGTTCAGTACTTGATAAAAATGGCAACTTGATTGGATGTAATAATGTAATGAAGGATATATCTGAAATTATCTACAACAGGGAAAAACTTCAGGAACATGAATTACAAATTCAAAATGCGATGGATGAGCTACAAAAAACAAATACTACACGAGATCAATTTTTGGCAATGGTGACACATGAATTGAAAACCCCCCTTGTCCCCATTAGAGGATACACTGATCTTTTGCTTGCTCAGAAATTTGGCCCAATCAGTGAACAACAACGCCCTAAACTTGAGACAATAAAATCCTGTTCTGAGGCTATGTTGAAACTCATATCTGACTTGTTAGATGTTCAAAAACTCGAACTAGGTAAATTAAGATTCAACAAGGAAATTTTTATGCTTTCAGAAGTAATATCAGGTGCAATAGAAAAGGTATCCCCTAATGTAGACCATAACGGGGTAGTTATTACCACTAATCTACAGCCTGATCTTTTCTTCAATTGTGATAAAACTAGAATCCAACAAGTGATTATTAATTTGATATACAATAGCTTAGATTTTGTCCCTAAACAAACTGGTAAAATTGAAGTGAAATTGTTTGCTGATAATGACAACATTGGAATTATAGTAAAAGATAATGGAGTTGGAATATCTAAAGAGAATCTAGGTAAATTATTCACCAAGTTTTATCAAGCAGACACTTCCTCGACAAGAGAACATGGAGGTTCAGGCCTAGGCTTGTCAATATGCAAGGGAATTATAGAATACCACGGAGGCAAGATCTGGGCAGATTCTGAAGGGATAGGTAAAGGCATTGAAATTCATATCTTGCTTCCAAAGGTGCTTGTAGATTCTAAAAGTGTCTAAGTAGATATTTTCAAGGGTTGCGGTGTAGATTAAGTTCTAAAGTATTCCCCAGATGTAATTTAACTGAAAATTGCTACGCAAGTACATCAGAAATAACCTTTAACACTTCATTAAAATCAAATGGCTTCAAAATGAATGCCCTGGAGCCTATGCTCATGCATTCGTTTATAGTGTTTAGGTTGTCGCTTGCAGTGATCATGATAACTTTGGCCTTGGGATCCTTGGAAATTATTTCTTTTAATGCCTCACGACCATCTTTTCGTGGCATTGCAAAATCCAATAATACCAAGTCAGGTTTCGTCAAATTAAATTTTTCAACCGCATCAATTCCATCTTTTGCTTCAGATACTAGCTGATGGCTTCCAATTTCCAAAATATCTTTCAAAACCAACCTTATTGCTTCTGAATCATCAGCTATCATAACTCGTGCCATACTAAAAATATGAAATTCTATCGTATTTAATCATGGTATGTGTTTTTACTTAACACACTACCAAAAGTCAACTTTATTTTATTTTTGAGTTCTTCTACGTCTTTTTTCTCTTGACCATCAAAAATCTCCTTCATTATCTGATGTGATTCGGAAAGAATCGTAAAAGTTCCTTCTAGAAAACCGTTTGCTATAACATGTTTTAAAATTGCATCATTAATTTTGGCTATTTCGCCAATTTCGTCTTGGTTCATCATTGGGGCAAGACCTTTTATTTTATGCAAATGTTTTTCGATATCTTTTGAATTTTTCAATATGTCATTGTCATCATGGCAATCATCAAGGATTTTTTGTAATCCTTCCAACTCTTCATCAATCTCTTTTCGAGCTACCTTGAGAAATTCTTCTGACATTGTATTTTGTATACATTGAATCATTATAGGTTTTTTCATATGGGTAAATTTAGTATCACATTACATGTATTGGATAACAAATTTTAGTTATGCATAACTTATAGACGTTTTACAATTAATGCATGATAGAAAAAAATCTAGAGGTTTATAGAATCCCTAAAAAGTACGGTGAAAAGAAAAAGATACTATCTTTCTAACCCAGTAGCTTCTATCAATATGAAGTTCAAAATGCATTCTATAGTTATTCTAGTTATTGGAGTACAACAACTCGAGGGAATAATTTGTCATATTATTATATTTTTTTGTTACTTGTAACCTACATAATACAACTTTACTGAAAAACCCGTCGTAGATGATGTCCAAGCTGTAGTATCTTGATTAGGTACCACAGAAGTGAAATTTATTGTTTTTCTATTATTTGCACTTGTCAACCCAGTAGTAGCTCCAAACGTGGCGGTGCCACTAGAAGATTCACACCATGCTCCTACTAATGTGCCTGCTTTGATGGGAGCGCTAACAATCTGACTGTTTCTCTGAACTCCATTAGCCCCTGATTGTGCAACTAAACTACTATATGCCAATAATTGAACAGGAGCTAGTGTTGGTGGAATTGCATTTATTCTATCAACACCGCATTGAACGTTACCAGCTACCGTCGCCTTGTTTTTCCACTCTATACCGGTAATGAAGTAGAACTTTTCAGTTGCGGGCATTGTATAATTTTGATACCAACGTAAGGAACTACCTGGTGGTGTAGATGTTACACCTGGTAGTGGTACAGTTGATGCTTCAGCGGTTTCTGTCAATGTCGAATTAAATATTACATCTGTAGCATTTGATTTAATAGTCATACCGCTTCCAGCAGTTGCGTTTTTGAAACGTAAATTATTGGCAGCTACTCCCGCGTAAAATCCTTTAGAGTTTAAACCATGACCAATATTAATTCCAGATGTTACATTAGTTAATGTAACATTTTGTGAGACAAAATTCTTAAGATAATGATTGTTAAGTGTTGCATTGAATTTAATTGTCTGCCCACTTGTCCCTGTAATTTTATAAATCCATTGGAAATATGCCACATCTCCATTTTGTAAAAGTGGATACGCGGACGGCGACGGTCCTGAAATAAGTATGGCATTAGTACCTACTGGCTTGATGAC
>JBGPGB010000268.1:0-3289 GCA_041483595.1 Nitrosotalea sp. | reverse complement strand
ATTTGGAGTGATGTTCGAGAAGAGTCGATCCAAAGGTCTTGCGCGTTTAGAATAATGTTTTACTTTTATTAGAAGTTTAGAGATTTTGGATTGTGAAATGACAACGAACCGGGATCGACAACTCTATGAACTTCAAAGCCTATTTCAAATCTCTTATCGTCTTAAATGCTGCACTTTTGCCCGTCCTTGGATTGCCTGAGACTTTTTCAGTGACAAACTCTCATGATTCTGGACAGGGGTCGCTCCGAGCTGCAATGGACAGCGCCAATGCCGCCGGTGGAAGCAATGAAATTGTTTTTTCGCGAGGGGCTACAGGGACAATCGTTTTGTCTTCCTTTCTTCCTCCCATCCAAAACAACTTAACGATCAATCCCAAATTGATATGGTCAGAATAATAGAAGATAAAATTACAGAGAAGAAAAAAACCTCTTACGCCTTCATCAAACTGGACGATCTTGCTTTTTTGAACTTAGAGCATTCACGGAATAACGACTTATTTCACCTATTAAACTTTGAAGATAGTGGCAAGTATTGGAAACATCCAAAAAAGAAAGAAATTGACGCTGCACAATGGGAACACTATGTCAAGAATAACTATGAAGCCCCAAGAGAGCGATATTTCACCATCGACATTCCAGAAATGAAAATGCTTTTTGTGGCATATGAATCAGGAACACGCATACAAATGATTGCGGTTGAGGATTGCCCTGGTGTTCTAAATAAGGGAGACGAAGATACTTCGAGAAATCTTTTGCCCGAATTAAGAAAAAGAGCAATCGACATTAAAACCCAGAAGAAAAAGGAAAAAGAATGAAAAACTTTATCATCTTCGCTGCTGGTTTCTGTTTGCCGATTGCCTTTATTGCCTTGGGCATGTTCGGCATGGACCCTGGATTTATTTCATTCACTTCTCCCCATGAGTATTGGGCAATTCAGGCGCACCGAAAGCAAGCTGATTCAACCATCTTTGTTGTTGGTCAAAAAGACATGCGACATATTTCCGAGTTCAATCAACAACACGGATTAGTTGTCAGAGATTCCGGCAGTAAGGAATTGAATGAAAGAACGCACATGGAGGTTATGAATGCCTTGCAGCTTGGCGCAAGAAGTCTTTTGTATGAGGCACGGAACATTGAGCCGCATGTCAAGGATTGGATAGACAAAGAGAGTGATACCAAAATTAGAGGTAAGAAGCTGTACAAGAAAACCATCACTCCCGTCATTGTAAATAAATCCCTTCTCTATAAAGAAAGGTTTAATATCGTCCTTGGCGATAAGTGGTATGTTGTGTGTATCAAGAAATTAGAGCGCACAGTTGATGGACTTGATGAGAAGAGTAGGTTTTCTTGTTCTGGTTATTTAGAAGACCAGAAAGAAAGTTCTGTAGTGTTTTCTTCAAGAGGCGATATTGTAAGTGGCTCAATTAGAACACCGGATGAAAGTTGGAGTCTTAGCCCCGCACCTGCCAGCAAAACAAAAGACGCTTTTCAAATTCACATTCTTGGCAACATAGATCAAGGCGCTTTTCTTCCTAATTAAAGTTTGCCGTCTGTGATTTCTTCTATTGTGGTTTTAGTCCTCATTTTGGGTTGTTTTCTATCGGGATATGTCTCTTGCTCAATTGCGCCTGCTAATGATTGAATAAGTCCAATATCATTTGCATCAAGAGTGTCGTCCATTTGAATGAGTTGCCATAGAAGACAAACCTGAAATAACTGGTAATTATTAAATTGATGATAAAGATCATTATACTTTTCCGGCCAACGGTCAGAAAAGCGGTTCATAAAATCACGAATTTGGATTCTCTCTTTCGGAGTCATAAGATGATTATAGCATTTTGATATTGATTTACAACACCAACTTTGCTACAATGGCATTATGACTACTCAATGGTGGGGTTTAGATATGAAATATAGAGTTCCAGACATGGATAATGCAATGCCTGGACAATTTGGTTTAAGGAAGAGTAGATGGAACGCTAAGACTTACACTAGTGATTATTATTTTATTTGGTATGCTTGTCGTGAGAGTTTTCAAAACGATTGGTATGATTCCTTATTCTCATACTCTGAAAGAAATTTCTACTTTGTTTGTGATAAGATCAACACAGCATCATTTATCAAGCAGGCAGAAGATAAGTTAGGATTGTGGTTTAGGACTAAGTTTTATTACACCACAGACCCAAATATTTGTGTGATTAGCCCTGCTGCTTTTTGGAGAAATGATCCATTAAGAATGTCACTGTTTACGATATTATTGCGGGCAAGTTTGGATTATAGCGTCGGGCAAAAGTGGCTTGAGTGTTTGTTTGAGAATAACTACGCTCAAAGCACACGAAGGGCAATACTGTATTTTCTTGATGGCTACACAGTGCCATTGAAGAAAAGCGACAACTTTGTAGATGGTTGGCGTAATCAGTTTGCATATTATGATGGACCCCTTGATAAAGTTTTGAGGCGTCCAAGGTTAGATGCACTATATCAGTGTTTCAAAAACTTATTTAGAAATCTATTGTTTTGGAGAAGATAAATGGCTTACAATAAAAAAGACAAAAGGAAGATAGCAGAATTAGCTTATAACAAATGGCAAGCCGATGGCGCACCACAAGGGCATGACGGTAAGAAATATTGGCTTGAAGCAGAGCAAGAACTCACTAGGGCTGATGTTAAAGTTGAAGAAATCGAAATCGAACTCCGTTATGACATTGTTAGGAGCCTCAGATGATCGCTGTTATCATTCTCTGTATCGTGGCACTAATTTGCTTGATCGGTGCGGTTGTTAGTGGATGGTTAATACAAAAGCCCGATGGCCCGATTTATATCATAATTTGTATTATCTGTATAATTGCTTTCTTTATTTGTGTTGGCAATGCGGTGAATAAAGCAGACCAATTTGAAAAAGAACAACAGAAACAAATACACATAGAGCTTAAAAGATGAATCCCGAAGTAAGACAATGGATTGAAGAGGAATTGAAGTCTCATCAAGAGTGGAAACCTACTTATGGTGACACTGAAATTGACATTGCTCGTAATGAAGCAAAAATAGATGTATTACAAGACCTTCTACACAGCTTTCCACAGGAGTAACGCTATGTTTTGTTTTGTCTACGGAACACTGAAAAAAGGTTATCGCAATGACCGCTATCTGCGCAATGCCAAGTTTGTGCAGAATGCCACAACAAAGGCAAAATATCGCATGTATGATTGCGGTTCTTATCCGTGCATGGTGGAGGATAAGAAAGGTGTTGCTATCGAAGGCGAAGTCTACGAAATCAACGAAGAGATTTT
>JBGPGB010000267.1:0-3290 GCA_041483595.1 Nitrosotalea sp. | reverse complement strand
CAACCGCTAAAATAGATGGAAACATGAAATGATTCTAGATTTATTAATTTATGGTATTGTAGGTCTTCTATTGACAGGATTGGGAATTGGAATTATAATACGTGATAATATAGCTAGAAGGCCACGGCCACGTTACCAAGTAAAAATTATTGACATAAAAGAGGTATAAAATGAGTATTAAAATAATGACAACAACAGGTCAGGCAGCGAATTATGATTATGGTTATACAATAGCAAGTAGTGGTAGTAGCAGCAGTAGTTCTAGTAGAAAGCCAGCAGCAAAACCATCTCTTTGGGAAAACACCGCACCAACGAACACATGGCAGACTGCACCACAACCACAGCATTATGCTAATCCAGTAAATGATTATGAGAACGCTACTCCACAAGCAGCTTTTCCCGATCCTTCTGGTTATATGGAACATGCTCCTGCTCCTGCTCTAAGTCCAACTACAGCAGAATTAAGTAATGCAAGTAGTTACATTAGTTATCTTGTTGACCAGTTGAATAAGGCAAAAGACAAGTTGGAAAAGGCAGAAGAGAAAATTAAGATATTAGAAAGTAAGGATGATTCATTCAAACAATACAAGGAACACCTTATTTCTTCTATTGATAAGTTTCTTGCTGAACGTGTAGATAGAGAAACAATTTCAGGCAAGGAAATATTTGAGAGAGCAACTGAGTAAAACTAAAGGCTACTGGGGATAAATACTAGTAGCCTTTTTTATTGGAGTAGTGAGATGAACATTCGGATTCTTATTCGTCATGGGCAATCGCAGTTCAATCTTGGCGAAACGTTTAACATGGACTCTGATATTACGGAGAGAGGTTCATATCAAGTACAAGAAGTAGCTCTAGCACTTAAAGAACTATTAGACACAATGTTGGTGGGGACAACATTTGATGTTTGTTTTGTTAGTCCCTATGTTAGAGCATTAAAAACAGCGCTCCCAATTTATTCTAGATTGAAGATAAAGACAATAATAGAACCACGTATAGGCGAAGTTCCAGAAGAAAGAAAAAAGGAACAGAAAACTATCATTCCCTTCCGTCAAAGCGACTTCCCTGCTTATGAATGGGGAGAGTATCCAAAGGATGGACTAGATGTTTCTACTAGAAGTATAAGCGATTACTACGCAGAATTAAAAATCTTTATCAAACAACTTCCAAAAAATGCAGTTATAATTAGTCACTGCACCACAATAAAAGACTTAGCCGGTTTAATGACATCTCAATCTTTAAGAAATATAGACATACCAAATTGCAGCATGACACTAATAGAAGATAATGAACTAATATTCATGGGGAAAAGATGACTGAAAAACAATTGGACGAACTTCGTAAGTTTTTCTGGAATTATAAGTATTCCAAAAACTATAACGAAAAAATCTATAAGGAAGCAGTTAGGCTTTTTAAGTCTATTGATTCTAAAAAACCATAGAACTAACTGACGTTTTGCCCATCAAGTAATTAATAAATTCTTCTGGGTTTGTTCTAATGTTATCAAAAGTGTATTCAACATTTTTTGGATTGGCTTTCATTCCATAAGACTCATAAATTTTCATGCCTCTATAGCATCTATTCTTCGGCCAACGACTTCCCATTCCATGATGATAGAAGTAATCGCCATAAATGCCACAAAGCAAAGGGTGTACGTTGACTCTATTAGTTCTTAATAGAGAGTACCATATCATTTTACCATCTACATCTCTTTTCTGATTACAAGTGCCTGTATCTCTAAAAGTTTCTCCTGTGTTAAGGTCAGTTGAAACTACATCTTCTTGATAATCAAAAATAGGATCGTGAATATACTCTTTGTTTATAAATTGGGCTGCTGGATGCGGGAAAGTCTCTCCATTCTCTACTCTAGAAACACTAGCATACCATAAGTTGTTTTTTTCTAGATGGTTTCTTAATCTCATTGGCCAATTTTTAGAAACTGGAAAGCAATCAGAGTCTAGAAGACAATAGCTGTCATATTCATTAGTTCTAAAGTATTCTATAACTTTTTGAATTGCATCTTTATGTAAACTTCTATCAATGCGGTCTATAATAGTACAACCTTTGAACATTGAATCATCTTCACATCCATTTAGTAATACTGCAAACTCATAAGAGAAAGTGTTTTTTCTTATAAACCTCTTTTGAAGATTAAACCATAACTTATTCTCTTCATTGTTCTTTCCGTCAAAATAATAAACGGAGGCTATTAATGTCTTCTTCATACAGTATATAGATATTGTATGACATTCAAAAAATGGTTAAATGAAGGATTTAGAAAAGTTCAAGCCAATGTTGGTGATACTGTCATTTGGAATAGTAAACAAGGTCCAGTAGAAGCTGAGTTTAGAGGCCAACAAAACGGCATGGATGGATGGGAAGCTACTATTATTGTTAGAGAAGCTGGCTCTGCTCCTTTTCAAATAACCGTGGATGCAGATCAAATTCAAGCTAAAACATGATTATAATTATCGGGCGTGGACATTCTGGCACAAGAGTTATCAGTAACTTATTACATTCAAATGGTTACTTTACAGGAAACCTTAATAAGTCTTATGATATGGTTCCGCCTCAACTGATGTATAGTGCTGCTCAATTCTATGGCGATTTCGTACAGCGTATAGGTAAATTCAAGTGGAAGTTTCCCCAAGGTGAACCGCCACAAGCATTTAGGCAACTTGTAAAACTATACTTAAAGACAATCATACAGTCAGACGCTAAAGAGAAGTATTTTAAATTACCAGAAACAACTCTTTGTTATCCCTGGATTATAAAAATGTTTCCCAATGCTCATTTCATTCATTGGATACGTGACCCAAGAGACTTTGGAAAGCACTTATCAGATAATTTTGATAGATGGAATATTCCACACCCGCCTATAGAAAATGACAGAATAAGATCAGCTATTAGTTGTAAGTATCAATGGGATATAGTTGAAAGCGCTCATAGACCAAAAAGGTTTATTAGGATTAGATACGAAGACTTCTGTAGGGATCAAGAATCTCAACTAGAAAGATTGAAAACTTTTATCGGTAAATCATTAAAGCCAGTTGAAGTTAAAACTGATAGTGTTCAAAAATGGAAGAATGATCCTGAACATATTAACTTTGGATTCTTAAAAGAAATGATAACTGCTGGAGATTACTTATAAAACTTAGGTGGAAGTGATTTGTAATAGTGCATTTTAATGTTACTTAAACTTTTTACTTTTACATCTGGCTTTTGCCCTATCCATGCCTCAGACCTAAATCTATACTCTTTTTGTGTGAAAGGAAAAGCATAAACACTTT
>JBGPGB010000266.1:0-3292 GCA_041483595.1 Nitrosotalea sp. | reverse complement strand
ATATCTTCTTGAGAATTTAAGGATTTCATATCGCCTGAATATACAATTGGATGCTCGATTAACTCATCTTTTAATTCGATAAGATTTTGATTTTCCATATCTTCAAATTTATCTTCGTAATAGATAACTATAACTTCTTGTGCAGTTAATAGCTTTTTAACAGTATGTAAAGGAGTATGATATTGGTTAGAATAATATCTATAACAACGTTCAAGAAAATATTCAGCACTTTCCTCAAGAACATTTCTTACAGCTATCTTTTTAAGATTGTGCAGGTCCTGAAGCCACGACATTAGATTCGTCTCCTGAATTGGCAACTTGATTCAATTCTTCTTGCCATTTTTTATATTCTTCGTTTATCTTTATGATTAGTTCATATAGAGGGTTTGTATCGATCATATTTTGACCGTTGATAGCATCTTTGAACCACTGAGGTCCACTTAATACTCTGATCGAAAGCTCAGCTATGGTGCTAGCAAGTAGTCTATTATCTGAACTTAAAGAGTCTTCTCTTGCTATAAGTCTAGCATATTCCCTATCAATGGCTAATTTGTCAGCATTAGTTAAAACTACTTTAGTTCTAAAAGTTCCAGTAAACTTGTTCTTAGAAATGTCCCCTACCGAGTCTAAGAAAACAGAACGTATAATATCAGGCACTTTGTGCATTGGAAACCTCGATTTTTTGGGTTTGATTGAAGGAAGGGGTATGGGTAGGTAACTTTATTATTAAGTTTTAGACTTAACTATTTGATTTTATTGATAATTTATCAATTGACATATTTTTAATAAAGAGTATAATATAGATATGTTTAATGGCATCGAAATATTAGTCTTAAGTCTATGCCTGGGTAAGTATGATTGTACTCATGCCTCGTCAGCTTATTATGCTACACCTGAAGTAAAAGAGTATATATCAAGAGTGAAGAATAAAACCACTAAATTTGTAGGCCAAGATAACATGAAGTTAATAACTTTAACGGCACCAGCTATAGCAATAGGTTTTGGTGGTTCTGGGAATATAAGATTGAGCAAAAACTGGTCTTTAGAAGTTGGGGGCAGTGGCGGTAAAATTATAATACACTTTGATTATTGATCTGATTTTTTCTTATCACGTATAATTTCAAGTCTATCTCCAGGGCTGAAGCCAACACCTTTAAGAAAATCATGGAATTGTTCGACAATTTCATCTAATTGAATTGATTCAAATTCATGCGTTATTGTTGCGATGTCAAATTCATTACTATTATCTGAAAGTTTGATAAATTTATATTTAGCCATTAATTGAATCCTCCATCATATTTCCAAAATCTTAAATCTATCCCTAAAATACGCCGATCCAGGTCACAGCTCGGCAAACACTGTAGTATTCGAACATGTGGGGGAACACAGTTTGACCCTAATAATAACAATTTTATATCCTTAAGGGCAATATATCTGTTATTTTATTTTATGTCAAGCGTATTATAAGAATTTATAATTATATAATGAAAAATATGAAAGATTTCCACCAAGTACATAACTTTGTACTTCTCGTCTTCTTAAGACAATTTCAAGCCATATTGTTTGGCCTTCGATGCTAACTGGATGCCAAGCAAACCATCGATGCCATTTAGACTTTTTATCTTTATTAGATTTATGCAGGAATCTCATAGATATATCAATTGTAAATTAGAAAAATACTGATGTCAATTATTTTCTAATTTGAAGTTTTAGCGTCTTTATCAGACTCTTCTTTAGTTACGGTAACATTGCCCTTATTGGAAGATAAGTTTCTTCCAAAATAAAGGCCAGCACATATCATGAAAAGATTTATGGCCTGAGAAGTATCGACTCCACCAAGTTTTCCAGCCCATTTCCCTATGATACCAGCAACGCATAGATTAAAACTTATAAAGACTAAGGTAAGAGAAACGCTACCCTTGCCACTCTTCGGATCACAAATCATTGGAAGAAAAACACCATTAACATTTTTATCTTTAAGAAAAGCCATTATTTTATTGAGCATAGTTATAATATTAAGTTTTAGGCTTAACTAGCTATAATTGTTATAGTATATAAAAAGTGTCTCATAATGATAATAAGTTTGACTATATTATAATTATATAATATCATAACAATACAACTAACCAAAGGGGATAAGATGAAAAATATTTTAGTGATCATATCGATTATAGGATTAATAGGCTGTTCGCCTAGGAAAGAGACTGTCCATGTTATAAATGGACAAGATGGGGCTAATGGTCATTCTACTGTTTCTCAGGTTAACCAGACAAGTGAATTAGAGTGTACGGATGGAGGTTCTAGGGTTGATATCTATTTAGATATGGATGACTCCTTATTAGCTAGTGAAGGCGATCTATATGAAGGTTCTTTTGTATCTTGTAATGGATCAAATGGTCTTAATGGAGAACATGGCATCCAAGGAGAGCAAGGTCCACAGGGACTAATCGGCCCACAAGGATTGCCAGGGGAAGAAGGCTCACAAGGTCCTATCGGGTTACAAGGTCCACAGGGTGATAATGGTCAGGATGATTCAGGGGCAACTATTACGCCGAGTACATCTACCTGCACTCTAATCGTTGGTAATTATTATACAAAAAATAATGTACTATACCTAGAAGATGACAACAATCATTGTGATGGTTCTCATGATAAAATAGAATTAAGCAGCATTGGCTCGTTATGGGTATTTGGGAATAAATTAGTGGTTTTCGACGGTTCTGTTTTAAGAACAATTACTTTTAACTAAAGGAATAACTATGAAAAAATTTATAATATTTATCACTCTTTTATGTCCAACATTAACTATAGCTTCTAATTGCGAGACTACTTCACAATCTGCAGTTATCAGTGAACAAAAAGAAATCACTAGTAATGTACCTAAATTTTTAAAAGGGGCTACTATTACTATAAAAACTTCAGACGGTAGAGAAAGCTCTGTTTCTGCAGAGAAATTTAAAGTTGTGCCACGCAAACAACAATTTATTATTAGTAAAATAAAACAAGTAGATAAAATGATCTGTACATCTGATAAGAATAGACTGTCTGTTCTTGCTGGCAGAGGGCCAAAAGAAGGTCTAGATCGCTCTAGCACATCAACTACTGTAACTATAAAATCAAGAGTAGGAGATATTGGTGGAGTTCAATATCAACGTATGGTTAGCGATAAAATTAGCATAGGTACACAAGTACAGTCTAATTCATCTGCTTTTATTAATATTGGTTTAGATTTTTAAGATAATGATTATATTGTTTGATGGAATATATGATGAAAAAACATAAACAAATAACT
>JBGPGB010000265.1:0-3295 GCA_041483595.1 Nitrosotalea sp. | reverse complement strand
GCAAAAAAGAATTTGATTAATTATTCAATAAAAGACATTGATGGCGGATCTGTTCTAATTTTGACTACTAATGATACTAAACTTCTTAACGCAATACAACAATTCATGAATTTTCAGTCAAGTCAACACATGGGTCATTAAGCTAGAAGAGAACTAAACTAACTGATTAATTCTAGTGATGAGTTTTACAGAACTCATACCATCAGCGGATTTCGATATGTGAGAATTTGATGAAATTAGCATCCGCATGAGAATCCAATGTCAGCACACTTGAAGGATTTTGTCATGACCTTTTTGAGTACATGACGGTATTTAGAAAATGGATTTGATTCTCAAGTTTGATATTTTTCGAGGTTGTTATAATCAATCCAATCATTACTATGAGCATGTCTGGGACAGAAGAAAAAAAATCAAGTTTTAGCTATACCGTCAAGACTCTAAAGCCAATAAACCAAGCAGTTGAGGACATAACAGCAAGTCTTAAGGAAGTAGGTTTTGGTGTTTTAGGTACTCTGAATTTCAAGGAAATTTTACAAAAGAAGGGATTAGACTACAAAGACGAATACCGACTATTGGAAGTCTGTAATCCGTCTGCTGCAAAACAAGCCTTGGAATCAAACCCTGAGATAGGTCTGTTGTTACCTTGTACCATTGCAATATATCAGAAAAATAATGAAAATTTTATCAGCCTGGCAAAGCCTACCGCCCTTCTTGCAAATATTGGTGATAGTCAATTCAACAAACTTGGCCAAGAGATGGAACAAAAACTTATCAGTGCAATACAAAAGGTGAAATGATGGATGAGAAAGTATTCCTTGATTTTCTAAATAAGAGACGCTCGGTTAGGGCGTTTAAGGATGATGTCATTGATGAATCTAAACTAAGTAAAATACTGAAAGCGTGTAACTTGGCTCCATCCTCTGGCGGTTTGCAAACATTTGAAATCTATCAGATAAAGAACAAGGAAATAAAAGAAAGATTAGTCTTAGCTGCAAAAGACCAAACTTTTATTTCTCAATCTCCTTTGTTACTTGTTTTCTGTGCTAATCCATCTCGTTCTGTTGAACGATTTGGAGAAAAATCACAACTGTTTTCTGTTCAGGATGCCACTATTGCAGCTGCTTATGCTCAATTAACAGTTCATGCACTTGGATTGTCTACAGTGTGGATAGGGGCTTTTGATGAAAAGAAAGTGTCAGAAATACTACAACTTCCACAAGATCAAAGACCAGTAGCTATACTTCCCATAGGCTATGAAAATGAAAAACCAAAGGAAAAGACAACAAGAGGATCTAAGGATTTACTTCACACAATAGACTAATTGAGCACTATCAAAACTAGGTTACAAAAATTACAAAAGATATGCAAAAGATGTAAAACAGAGTATGAAAAAGACACAGGTTATCCAATCTGTAATTATTGTTTGAAATATTTGGATAATTGGGAATAATCAGATTTACGGTTTATTGAAAGTCTAATTTAGACCCAAAACATACTGTAAAACCTTAAAATCTAACCCTTCAGATTGAGAAATTGATGGTAAAACCTACCACAAAGATAACTCCGATAGATCCAGCTTTTCATGGCGAATCAAACTATGAGGTAGGATTGGAAGTTCTTCTTGCAGAGAAGAAGAACATACTAGCAAAATTAAAATCAGATTCACAAACTAGTCATGAAACATTACAACTTGCATTAGAAGAACTCAATATGATAGAAGGATTGTGGGAAAATTATCATATTGGAATGAATGTCTTCCGTAACGCAAAGGGCGGCCGAGAAGGTATCCGAGAAGTAAAAACTGATTAAATTAATATAGGTTGTAGACAGTCTCTAATTCAAATCATGCATTCTGAAAAGATTAAAAATTTTTTGCATAAAAGGCGACAGGCAGGACAAAGTGGTGGAGAAGAAAGAATTCAAGGTCAACATGAAAAGGGTAAGCTTACCGCAAGAGAGAGAATTGATCTACTGCTTGATGAAGGAAGTTTTACAGAAATTGATGCTATGACAACTCATCATTATTATGAATTTGATATGCAGGACAAAAAATTCTTTGGAGATGGAGTTATCACGGGATATGGAACTATACATGGAAAACAAGTTTTTCTTTTTGCTTATGATTTTACGGTTCTTGGTGGAACACTTAGTGAGATGGGCGCCAAGAAAATTACAAAAGTTATGGAGCATGCTACAAAAGTTGGTTCTCCAATTATTGGAATAGCTGATTCAGGTGGAGCAAGAATTCAAGAAGGAATTCTAAGTCTTGATGGTTTTGCAAGTATATTTTATCATAATCAACTTGCGTCTGGAGTAGTTCCTCAAATTACCATTAGTGTAGGACCATCAGCTGGAGGTGCAGTATATTCACCTGCAATGACTGACTTTGTGATAATGGCTGACAAGATTGCTACAATGTTTGTAACAGGTCCAGAGGTTGTCAAGACAGTTCTTGGTGAAGACGTATCTTTTGACGAGCTTGGTGGTGCAATGTCACATGGAAAGAATAGTGGTGTTGCACACTTTGTTGCAAAGAATGAATATCAATGCATGGATATTGTCAGGACACTTTTATCATATATTCCTCAAAATAGCACAGAAGAACCGCCAATTGTAGAAACTGGTGATGATCCAAACAGGCTAGACAATAACCTCATAAACATAATTCCAGAAAATCCTCTTCAACCATATGATATGAAAGAAATCATAAATTCTATAGTTGATAATCACGTATTCTTTGAAATCCATGAATTATTTGCAGCAAATGTAGTAGTTGGATTTGCCAGACTACATGGAAGAACAATTGGAATTGTCGCAAATCAACCAATGGTACTTGCAGGAGCTTTAGATATTGATTCATCAAACAAGGCGGCAAGATTCATCCGATTCTGTGATTGCTATAATATTCCAATTATCACTCTAGTCGATACTCCTGGATATATGCCTGGAACACAACAGGAACATGCTGGAATCATCCGTCACGGAAGTAAACTCTTGTATGCTTATTGTGAGGCTACAGTTCCAAAGATAACCCTAATCATAGGAAAAGCCTATGGTGGAGCCTACATCGCAATGTCAAGCAAGAATTTAGGAACGGACATGAATTATGCTTGGCCAACTGCACAGATAGCTGTACTAGGTTCTGAAGCAGCAGTAAGAATAATGAATAGAAAAGAACTTGATGCCGCAAAAGATTCTGCTGCACTAAAAAAACAACTTGTAGATAATTTCACTGAAAAATTTGCCAACCCTTACGTAGCTGCATCTTATGGTACTATTGATTCAGTAATTGATC
>JBGPGB010000264.1:0-3295 GCA_041483595.1 Nitrosotalea sp. | reverse complement strand
CCACATTTTATCAAATCTTTTGTAGATTTACGTCATGGCGATGGACATAGTCTATTAACTTTAGGATTTCAATTATTAGATATAGATCTTGGATTTTCTTGGTCAGATGGCCAAATTACTTACAATAGACATTATTGTAAGGCCAATATGGATGATAGAAAACTTAAAGAAAGTGAACATGCAGATGAAATGGGTTTATTTAAGATTTATGATGCAGGTCAGGCAAAATTTATTAAATGGCTCTGGTAAAAAGAGATGGATTTATCTCCTTTAGATCCTAAATTACTCAATGATTACAATATTTTAACGATAAAACTTAATAAAATATCTCTTATACTATAACCATATCCTATGGAGAATTACGATGTCTATTAATAACGATACACTTTTTAGATTAAAACATGCTGTTACCGATGCAGATATTGCAAATGAGATAGCAGTTAGGCTATCTGTTGCTTCTGCCCCAAGTAATGCAGCTGCAGCCCAAGCGATCCTTGATTCTTTTGACCTAAGTGACAGCATGTCTAGATCTATCGAAGAAAGATTAAAAATTGCCCTCGCTGGTGATGGCTCTCAAGGTGCAGAACTTGCAAAGAAAATTAATCTTATGATAGATGTTTTACAAGCTCAAGCAAATGGTGATGATGTTGCTGCTGTGGCAGCTCAAGCTACGTTAGATCTAACTGCTGATATAATCTTAACAAGTGTTGCAGCTGGTTCAGCTAGAAATACTAATACTTTAACTCTTCAGATAGCCGCCGCAGCTGCTAATCCAACTAACACAATCTTAGCTGGTTTTACAGGTACTGCAGCTGCTATAACATTAACTATTACTCCTAACGATGGAACTAATAATCCAGCTAACGTGGCAGCCCAAGCTACTTTAGATCTAACTGCTGATATAATCTTAACAAGTGTTGCAGCTGGCGCAGGACGAAACACTAATACACTTACTTTACAAGTATTAGCAGCCGCCGCTAACCCTACAGATACGGTGTTAGTTGACTTCACAGGAACAGCTGCAGCTATAGTTTGCACTGTTACTCCTAACGATGGAACTAACAACGGTGCAACTCCTGTTGACCTAACAACAGCTGAACTTGTTGAATTGATCAATAGCGGTTCAGTAGTAGGTAAGAATGTTACTTTAACTGATGCTAGCTCACGTAGAATTTTACAAACAGCCACAGGCGGTGGAGCAACTGCGTTAGTCGATGCAGGCGAAGGTGATGGAGTTGTAGCCACTTTTAGTGGCGGGACAACTGTTGCTATAAATATTACTACTGCTCAAGTTCGAGAATTGATCAATAGCGGTTCAGTAGTTGGAAAAAGTGTTACTTTAACTGATGCTAGCTCACGTAGAATTTTACAAACAGCCACAGGCGGTGGAGCAACAAACGTAGCAGATAGTGGCGAAGGTGATGGAGTTGTAGCCACTTTTAGTGGTGGTGCCAATTCATATGACATTGATATTGCTCCTGCACAATCAGCTATGGGTTCTGAACATTTAAGTTCTAGTAATAAATTTCATTTACAGCATGCACTTACTTCTGATCTAGCAGCTTCTAATTTCGAAGCTTCATATAATGCAATGGTTGATGCAATACAGGCAATCTAAGTAATTTTTAAAAAATGTTAATTTAAAAAGGAAGCTAAATGCTTCCTTTTTTATTTTTACGCTCTTTTATAAAATTAAAGATAAATGCAATTCTAGATATTTTTAAGACTTCAATATCGTCTTGATATGCCTTATCAGACTCTTCTTGCTTATGAGTACGATAGCCCTTAACGAGGTTATTCCAATGATTTAAGGTAGTTTGATGTTTCATAATGGTATTATGCACCATATTGGTACGTTTGTCAAATTTCTTTTGTGAAATCTTATTTTCTGTGTATAATGTTATTATACACCTTACAATGGGAGATAATATGAAGCAAAATAAACATACACCTGGATCTTGGTTTGCTGATGGGTCAAGTATTAGACAAGTCGATTCTGGTCATTTATTAGCTGAATTATATATAAGTCCGAGTAATAGCTCATATTGGCACAATGGAGAATTAACATCAAATGCTAGACTTATATCTGCTGCACCTGCAATGCTTGAGGCACTTGAATATATTTCTAATAACGATAAGTGCCCTCAAGACGTGGCCGATATAGTTTTAAAGGCAATTGCTGAAGCGAGAGGTGAAGTAATAAGAAAGTAAGAATGCTTATTATAACATCAAATGGAAAATTATTCAAACTATAAGGGGTTTTAAAATGCAATTATTAATGGATAACAGTATGATATTGATCGCTTTATTTTTTGTATCATATTTTACATTCTTATTTTACTTTACTTATTTTAAGACGAATAAAAATACTATAACAGGAGATGATCTACTTTATAGATATGTGACCCTACAATTGATAAAAAGGATCAAACTATGACTACTCAAGAATTTGGCACTATGGTTAAAAATTTCAGAGTTTCTAAGGGTATAGATCAAAAGCAGTTTGCTAAACTTATGGGCTGTAGTGGAAGTAATCTATGTAAGATTGAATTAGGATATATTGAGCCTAGGATGTCGCTCACTATAAAAATATTAAAAACAATAGTCCCAGAATTTAGTTTATATGTGTTAAAAGCTGAAACTGAAATTCAATACGGAGGCATCTAATGTTAGAAATAAGCAGTGAAACAATAATAAAACTTATAATATATTCGATAATAATATTTTCTTTATTTATGGTTTTTTATGCCATCAGAGCATTCACTAAAACTGTATTTTTGACAAAAAAGCAGCATAAAATTATCACAGTTGAACTTAATGGAATCTCTAATATCAACATGATCTTATCGCAGTATTATTCTGATAAAATAGATAATAATACATTGATGCCAGAAGATCTTGAATTTATTACTAAAATTGAACTTCAGCTAAATATGATAGAAAGGTATATGCTTTCTGTAACAGATGCAGTTAATTCTAATATACCGATCCCAGAATGGCATGCTTTACTTTCTTCGCCTAAAGACTATAAGAATCTTAAGGAAAGATTTAATGAAAAAAATTAAATTTGCTTATTATAATGATGAAACTTACGGAGTCGCCCTTAGTATCAATGACCTACACTCTACCAGTCTAGTTCTACCTAAATCTATGTTTATGGGCGAAGTAGAGATAGATGAAGATGATATATTATTTATAAAAAAATGGAACAAGATGGTATTGATCAGCAAGATGAAAGAAAGTAAAAATGAAGAAACATAAACAGATATCTAGTCAGTTATCTGGTCAGTTATAT
>JBGPGB010000263.1:0-3301 GCA_041483595.1 Nitrosotalea sp. | reverse complement strand
ACTTCTAATTTTACTACAACAGACTGGATCATCTTTACCATTGCTCTTTCTTTTAGTACAAGGTTCTGGAATTTTTCCCAACCCATCTCGTTTACAAGATATCTCATTCTGGCCCTAGCCATGTTTTCCCTATTGCCAAGTCTATCAAATATTCTAATTACAGAAATTATGGTATACAGCAACTCTTCTTCTGGAGTAAATGTCTCAAGTTGATGACCTACAAACGACTGGGCTCCCAACCCTCCACCAAGAAATATTTTGAAGCCACGTTGCATTTTACCGTTCAGATCTACTTGTTGAGGAATCAAACCAATATCTACCATTCTTGCCATGCCGTGTTTCTCACAGCACGTAAAATTGATCTTAAATTTTCTTGGAAGTGATTGACTCATGGGATTTCGTAAAAGGAATTTAGTTGCGGCAACGGCATATGGAGTTGGATCAAAGATTTCTTCAGGACAAACTCCGGCAAGAGGACTGCACATTATGCTTCGGACAGAATTTCCACATGCTTCTCTAGTGGTCATTCCGACTTCTGCCAATCCCCTTAATACTTCAGATACATCCTCTAAAGCGACCCAATGAAGTTGGAAGTTTTGCCTGGTGGAAACATGTGCACTTCCAATTGAAAATTGTTCACATAGGTCTGCAACTTTTTCTAGTTGTTCAGTATAAACTTCACCGGCTGGAAGTTTTAGCCTAATCATACTATAATCATCAGTCATTCTGCTACCATATGCTCCATGTTGTAATCTAAATCGCCTAAAATCATCACGATTAATTTTTCCTTGTCTGAATAATTTTACCAATTCAGAAAATCGTTCTGCCTCTTCTAATCTTCCCCAGTTTACCTTGTGTTTAGGAACATTGTCAGGTTTTGACTGGCGTATGCTTGTATTACTCAATTATTATTAGCTAGTCTCCAGAAAGCATATAAATTTTGTATTATGGGAATTTTAGCTAAATCTAGTACAATCATGGCAAAAGTTGCACATTGTATCTATAACCCAACGTGGGAAACTCGCTAATAGTTAAAATCAGAAAAGAGTTAAATGATGATCGGCAAGAAAAAAAGTGTGTCAGATAAAATCAGTATTGCACTAGTCGGTATGGGCAATGTATCTACTACACTTGTAAAAGGTTTTGAATTTTATAAAAATTCGATTGATGGATTATGGCATCCCAAGATAGGCGGCTTGACATTAAATGATTTTACAGTTTCCGCAGCATACGATATAGACGCATCAAAGGTTGGAAAAAACATAGGCAGTCTAGTTAAAGATTTCAAATCAGATTTTGGCAACCTAATAATTCAGCCAGGAATTGCAGAGGATACTATCCCTCCCCACATCTTACAAAATGGGCAGATAAAATCATCAGGTTATGAGGAATTTGTAAATTCCCTCAAGAAAACAAAACCAGATTTTCTTGTAAATTTAATTTCTTCCGGAATGGAAAAAAGTAGTGAAAAATATGCAAAGGCAGCACTAGATGCTGGATGCTCTTTTTTCAATGCAACAGCTGCAAAGACCATAACAGACCAGACAAGGAAAGCATTCGAATCAAAAGGGACCATGATGTTAGGTGATGATTTGATGAGTCAGTTCGGAGGTACTGCGTTTCATAGAGGCATGATAGATTTTATGGCAAGTAGGGGCATTATGTTACGAAAAGCCTATCAGCTAGATGTTGGGGGTAACCAAGATACTCAAAACACAATGGCAGAAGAAACAAGAGAAAGAAAAAGACAGATCAAAACAGAATCTATTGCAATTGAATCTCCAGTTCCTTTCATGTCAACTGCAGGTACAACAGAGTATGCAGAGCAATTAGGAGATTCGAGAGTAAGTTACTATTGGATGGAAGCAAAAGGATTTCTCAATTCCCAAGTAGAATTAGATCTTTCACTAAGAACGAATGATAGTACAAACGGTTGTAATGTCATAATAGACTCTATAAGAGCCGCAAAGAAATCGATCTCCAACAAAGATTTAACAAAATCAGATATCATTTCTGCATATGCCTTCAAAAATCCACCTAAGAAGATGCACATAAGAGAATGTATCAAGGCTTTTGAAGAGGCATTTCTAAACTAAGTAAACTATTAATGAGCTAAACGGAGGACAGTTTTTTATGCAGAGTACAAGCCAGAAGGAAGAAGTTCCAAAAATTTTTGCAGAATTAAGAGAGATTGAAATCACTCGAGCTATAGCCAACGAATTTCATTCAGTATTAATTGACAGAGCAGATTCTGACGTAATAATCATTGGGGCAGGCCCTGCAGGACTTACTGCAAGCAGAGAGTTATCTCTAATGGGATTCAAAGTCTTGGTAATTGAGCAAAATAACTACCTAGGTGGAGGCTATTGGCTAGGAGGATACATGATGAATCCAGTAACAGTAAGAGCCCCAGCTCAAAAAGTATGGGATGAATTAGGAATTCCATACAAACAAGTTTCTGAAGGTCTCTATCTAACACCTGGACCGCATGCTGTATCCAAATTGATTGCAGCTGCATGTGATGCAGGAGTAAAATTCCTACAGTTAACCAAGTTTGATGATCTAGTTTTGAAGAACGGGAGAGTGGCAGGTGTCGTGGTAAACTGGATGCCGGTTTCTGCACTTCCAAGAAACATAACATGTGTAGATCCTATTGCATTAGAATCCAAGATGGTAATTGATGCATCTGGACATGACTCTGTTGCAGTAAAAAGACTAGTAGACAGAAAACTTGTCGAATGGAAGGGAATGGATCCAATGTGGATAGACGATGGTGAAAACAGAGTAGTCTACAAGACAGGAGAAGTCTTTCCAGGACTAGTCGTTTCAGGAATGTCTGTTACTGAGACTTATGGTTTAGCAAGAATGGGTCCTACCTACGGCTCCATGCTATTATCAGGCAAAAAGGCAGCAGAAGTTACAGCGGCAAAGATAAAAGAACTAAGAAGATAAATCAATTCACTTTCAAAAGTACTTGTTGAGGATATCCAAAATTTTCATCTATGACGAGTCATCAGTTCCAGAAATTGAGATCAACAATCTGGCCAAATTCATAGAAGATTCATTAGGGATGCAGGTTAAAGTAAGAAAAAATTTCTTTGAGCATTTCAAATCAGACAGAAACACAGCACATCAATTGGCATCATCAAGAATTTTCAACCCATATTCATCCTTTGAAAGACACCTGCCAACAGAAGAAGAAATCAATTTTGAAGAAGAATCTTTTACAAATAGTTCCATCTCAAACAACATAATATTATACGATGGTTTTGAGCTCCAGAATCTTTTGAGAGAAATAATT
>JBGPGB010000262.1:0-3303 GCA_041483595.1 Nitrosotalea sp. | reverse complement strand
TTATCTCTATTTTCCACCGTACAAGACATCATCGACTGTCTTAAATCTTTGATTTTTACTTCATCGACGTCCAGTAATGCAAGCTCTAGTGCATAAGTTCGCGTATAATCATAGCGATTACAATAAGGTGGAGACGTCATTAAAAAATCGAACTCGTTACTTTTCAAGTCTGAAAGTAGTGACAAACATGAGCCTCTAAGGATTTTAATGTTCCCATTTTTATATTTCTTTTCTTTATCTAAGTCAAAAAGAGTATCGCCACCCCTCAAATCATTTAGGATATCTTTAAGTTTTTGACTGATAGACTCGTTAAAATCTTTTATCTCCCCTTTATCAAATTGCTTCTCACCATGACCACGCTTAGAACGATAGTCCCATCGTAAGTATTGGCCATCCTTTCTTGTAAAACTAATTTCTTCAAGAATGCAAAGTAACGCAAAACGTAGTATTCTGCGATAATTTTTGTTACTAATTTTGTCTATTGCATTTAGAAATCTTCCTAAAGATTCCTCAGTCTTTATTGGAAAAGCCCCGTCTGTAATTTTAAGGTGGTTAATCTTGCGACCACCTTTCTCTGTGATCCAAGGTCTGTTTTCTATCCATTCTTGAAGAAATTTTATAAGATGCCCTTGGTTTTTGTTTTCAAAAATAATTTTTCTAATCCGAATAGGAAGTAATGCACTCTGGATGGCCAATTTAGAAAAGACCTGAGGCTTCTTCTTTTATTTTGTCTGCAGATGTAGTGTCTTTCATCTTGTCAATGAGATAAGTATAGAGACCAGATTTTAGTACCTTTAATGATAATAAAGCGCATTTTATCCTAGCAGGTCCAAGTTCGTGTAGACCAAGATTATCAAGAATGTCTTCTTTTGTAAGCTTTTTCACATATTCAAAATCCTTACCCATGATAAGTTCTGTAAGCATTGATGCACTTGCTTGGCTTATGGCACACCCTTTTCCTGTGAATTTTACATCTGCAACCTTGTCATCTTTTATGTTAAGGTGCATCTCAAGTTCATCTCCACAAAGTGGATTACTGTCTCGTTGAGAAATATCAGGATCCTGTATTTTTCCATAGTTCCGAGGATTTCTATAGTAATCAAGTATTATCTCACGATAAATATCAGCACTACTCATAGCTTAAACAACTCCTTTGCTCTGTTAAGAGACTTGATAAAAACATCTACCTCTTCTTTTGTATTATAGATATAAAAGCTTGCGCGAGATGTTGCAGATACATCCAATCTTTCCATCAAAACCTGTGCACAGTGATGTCCAGAACGAATGGCAATTCCATCTTCATCAATTATTGTAGCAAGGTCATGAGGATGTATGTCCCCCAAATTAAAGGATATAACACCTCCTCGTTTTGTTATGTCCTTTGGGCCATATAGTACAATCCCCTTGATTTGAGAAAGTTTATCCAATGCATATTTTGTTAGTTCCATTTCATGTTCTCGTACCTTGTCCATACCTATTCTATCAAGATAGTCTATTGCGGCAGCAAATCCTATGACATCTGCAATGTTTGGAGTTCCTGCCTCAAACTTGTATGGAAGATCATTCCAGGTGGTTTCATACTTGTGGACCTCACGAATCATATCTCCTCCACCATTGAATGGAACCATCTCTTGGAGCAATTCTTTTCTTGCCCAAAGAACTCCTACTCCAGTAGGACCAAGCATCTTGTGTGCAGAAAAGGCAAAAAAGTCACAATCAAGTTTCTGCAAGTCTACTTTAAGATGAGGAACAGATTGTGCTCCATCAATTAATACTCGTGCACCGTATTTTTTGCATCTCTTGACAATTTCCTCAGAGTTCGTTATTGTTCCTAGAACATTAGACATTTGGCTAAATGCTACAAGCTTTACTTTTCCTGTCTGAAGATACGTGTCTAGGTGATCAAGAATTAGTTCTCCGTTGTCATCTACTCCAATGTATTCCAGTTTTGCTTCTTTTTCTTTTGCCAAAAGTTGCCATGGAACTATATTACTGTGATGTTCGTATTCTGTAGTTACTATAATGTCGTCTTTGTTAATATTTTGTCGTCCCCATGCATAAGCAACAAGATTAATTGCTTCAGTAGTTCCCCTAACAAAAATAATTTCTTCACGATTTTTTGCGTTGATGAATTTTGCTATCTTGTCTCTTGTTGCTTCATATGCAAGTGTTGCTTCTTCAGCAAGTTCATGGACTGCTCTGTGTATATTAGAATTGTAATTCAGGTAATAGTTGCTGATAGCATCAATTACTTGAATTGGCTTTTGTGTAGTGGCCGCATTATCAAGGTAGACAAGCGGCTTATCCTTGTGTACCTTTCGCTTTAGAATAGGAAAATCATTTCGAATATTTTCAATATTTAAGAAACTTGTTTGCAAATTAGTTAACCTCGATGTAGATCTCGTTTTGTTCTATTTTAACATTGTAGATTTTTAGTGGAACTTCAGCTGGAAGGTTTTCTGGCACACCTGTCTTTAGATTAAAAGTTGATAGATGTAATGGGCATGTCACACCCTCCTCTGTAAGTATGCCAGTTGAAAGGTCAGCATCTGCATGAGTGCATGTTCTGTCTGAGGCATAGATCTTTCCATCTAGATTTGCAAGTAGGATCTTTTTGTCTTTGTAATCAAAGTCAAGCATTTCACCTTTCTTTAGATGATTTAATTTGCAAACATTTACCCACTCTAGCAAGATCTCACCTGTATTTGTAATGGCTTTCAAATGTGTCAGTCTCACGATATCTTGTTTCTTCAACTTCAAGCATAGCCTTGAGTTGTTCGTCTGTTTTAATAGTCAAATTGCGTCCTGCCCACTTGGAATCTATTAGGTAACTTATCCATGCACGAACCTGATATGACATTTTTCTTGACAGAGGTTCAAGAAATCCTTCTACGATAATTTTCTGAGCATCGGATTTACTCAAGCATCTGGTAGCAAGATAGAATATTTGTTCTTCGTCCATTTGAGCTACTGATGCAGAGTGAGTTGCCTTGACATCATTTGTAAATATTTCAAGTCCTGGTATAGAATCTGATTTTGCACCCTTGTCCAACAAGATAGAGTGTCCTGAAAGATAGGATTCAGCATGATGCGCATCCTTTTCTATCCTTATCATTCCCTTAAAGAGAGATTTTGCCGTATCTTTAAGAACTGATTTTTCTAAGACTCTACCAATTGTAGAAGGTGCATTATGAATTAGATTTGAAGCAAGATCGTACGACTGGTTCTTGTTTCCAAAAACTACTTCAGTATCTTGTGCAGTTGCTCCAGGACCGTTAAGAAAATTATCTACCTTATATCTTG
>JBGPGB010000261.1:0-3304 GCA_041483595.1 Nitrosotalea sp. | reverse complement strand
TTTTGGATGTTTGTCTGGTTTTACTTCTACATATAAAGGGTGCTTTTCATCCGGCTGATAGTATGTTTTAGAATAGCTTTTAAATTCTCTACCGCAAAATCTACAAATATCCAAAACCAATTTGCCTCCAATTTTTGGTATGTATATAAACTTTTCAGGCTCACCCCATTTAAGACAACGTTCACATTCTTTCCATTTTTTAGGTTTGTTTTCTGACATATAGTTGTATTTCAGAATATCAGGCTTTGATCTTAAATAGTCCTTTAAATAATCAACTACATCTTCATAAAACCACTTTACACGCCACCAATCGACATTAAGGATGTATTCAGAGCACAATGCCAAAATAACAATTAAAATACCAACCAAAAAAATTGCTATACTTAATTGTGGATACATATATACTCACATGGCCGGATTCAAAGATTTTATGAAAGGTTTATTTGGCGGCGGGAGCCAAAAACCAAAGCACCCTCTTTATTCAAGTAGAGATTACGGTCCAGCTTTCGCTAAACTTGTTCAAAAATATGATGGTGATGAAAAAAAGGCAGAAGATGAATTTGCTGCCCTAATGCAAACACCATTCGGACAATATAAATTAAAAAGAATGGCTATGGATATAACCTATGAAAAAAGTCCTGACCCGAAGGCATTTCAAGCAGATAAACTAGGTGGCGCACAGATGTTTGGAGATACGCCAGGATCAAATCCGGTTTAACTCGCTTCATCTTCGACATATAAATTTTTGATACTTTCAATAAACTTCATGGGGTCTTTCGACTTCGTAAGTGATTCCCCAACGCATACAAAATTTGCATCAACTACTGGCAATGGACCAAACGGATGAATGTTTGGAATAATTTTTATTAGGTTCATTTCTTCTATTTTTTCGATAGAGTTCCAAAATGGAATCTCATGGTCAGAACAAATTACTCCATCTACATTCGATTTTTTGACAATATTAAGGAATCTTTCTATTGGATAGCCACGATATGTTTCTCTTATTTCGGTGAAGTCAAGGTTATCAAGCATACTGACGCCAATTACTCTGGTTTTATCTCCAAACTTTACTCCACCTTTAAACGCCCCTTCCCTTGCTGCTTTAATCATTTTAACACCGCCTGCAATATGTATGCTAATCATATCTGCACCACGGGAAGCCAAGAGTTCAGCCATGTTATGTACTGGTTGTGGTGCATCGTGCAGTTTCAAATCAACAAAGACCTTGCCAAAATTCTTTAGGCAATCAATAATATTGACACCGTATCGCATAATTAAATCATGGATTCTGAACCCCCAAACATTATCTTTCAGGGTCTTGGCGATCCCGATTGCTGTTGTTTGGTCCATATTGTCCAGCGTGACAATGATTTCGTTCATGGAGTTCCCTTTATGCTGATAACTAAAACAGTTAAGTCCAGTAGGTACATTTATACCACAAAGGCATGGAAAAAGGGAGAGCAAATTTTGAAATTTGAAGGAAAAATAGTTCTTTCTTGTGTCGCCAGCGTACACCATAGTTTATCAATAAATGAATTTTGGTCATTTGAATGGCCACTGGAGCATATCCAATCTCATTTCAATCATTCTTGTGATTCAAACTGTTTTATTGTTTTTGAAAACGATATTCCAATTCTAACTGCACGAAAAGATATAGATTGTGATAAAGAACTTTGCTATAACTATAATGCAGTAGATTACAACAGGTTATCCGACATGACGGCATTTTGTTGTAATTGTGACAGCAACAAATGCGTAGGAAATATTAGAGGTTATTGTTATCTGACAGCTAAACAAAAAGAAGAAATTGCAGACATAATTTCTCCCTTTATATCTTCGTTACTTTCTTAAATGCCTCTTCCCAACTATCTTTCAACAATTTAATAGTCGGATACCAGAAGCCTATTCTCCATCTTCTATCTTCCCATTTATTACCTAGTAATCCATATCCAGGCACACCCATAGCACCGGCCAAATGTAATGCTGCTGTATCGACTGTAACAACCATATCTAGAGAGTTGAGTAGTTTGGCTACATCATAAAAATCTTCAATCTCTACACCTTTTAAGTCCATATCTTCACAACCCTCAATTAAACCAAAATCTTGAATTGTAGGTTGAAGTAGAAACAAGTTAATGCCGCTACTAACAATAGATTTAAAATGTTTGAGTGGGCAATTACGATCATTTGTGCGTTTGTGAAGTGGGCTTCCTTCCCATGCAATACCAATGTTATAACCAGGAATTAATTCTGTTTTTTCTGGTACGACTATGTATGGGTCTATTGGTATTGCAAAATTTGTTATAATGTTTCTAAGATAGAAGGGCATACTAAAACTTAAAATATGATAGTCGTGATTTGGTAGTGGTGTGTCATCTCTATCAATTCTACCCACGTCCAAAGTGTCTATTAGCCTGTGAAGGCTCTTTGGAGCGTGGAGAAGAATCTCGCAATCCATTGCTTTGAAGGAACGGACGAAACGCAAAAACTGAATTTGGTCGCCGTAACCTTGCTCACAGTAAATAACAACTTTCTTTCCTGCTAAATCTTTTTTCCCATCCCACTTTTCGCTGTCTTTATACATAACCCTGTAATATTCCATGTTTGGGTTATTGTCTCTCTCTATGTCTAAATATGGTGTTAGTGTTTTCATATTATGTAATAGTAACATCCGGTTTAGGAACAGGAACATTTCCTTCACCTGTAGTAATATTTTCTTGGAAGCGTTCACAAATAATCTGTAACCTAAATGCACTCCAAAGCTGGAATTGTGTTAATCTAGTATCGACAACAACCCAAAACTCATTTAAGTGTGGTGTTTGAATACGACTACCACGCTTTGGTGGATGTCCTATTGCACGCAAAACTGCTCTATAATTACATTCAAACATTACATCACCCACACCATCAATACCAAATGCAGTAGATGGATTTTGTGGCTCAATTGGTTCATAATAACCAATTATCTGAATTGGTACTGGACTCCATAACTTTCCACGATCTTCTAGATATAACTTATCCATTGTTTGAAATTGAATAAAGACTTCATAATAAAACAACGGAGAACCACCAATCCTAATAATTTCCTCATCATAGGCATTAAGGAGATTAAGGTCTGGACTTGTTGGATCAAACTGAACCAAACTCCCATAAGGCTGAAAAGGAGTTCCATCTGGATTAAAAATAGCCATATAGTATTTACTCACTTACTTCCCAATACAAGATTGATTTTTATTTTACCACCAGACCCTTCTAATAAAGTTATAGGAGCATCTGGAAATCGTTCTGCTGCCCACAAAGATGT